>DATCEN010000330.1:0-6157 GCA_036510015.1 Aestuariivirga sp. | reverse complement strand
TGTTCTTCATCTGATAAAATTCTGGCAACCTTGCCGGGAGCGCCAATCACCAGTGATCCATCTGGAATGATCTTGCCTTCCGGGATTAGTGCATGTGCACCAATCAAACACCGAGCACCAACAACGGCATAGTTCAGAATGATGGCTCCCATGCCCACAAGACTCTGCTCTCCAATTTTGCAACCGTGCAAGACAGCCTTATGCCCGACAGTACAATTTCTTGAAATTTCCAACGGTGCACCAATGTCTGTATGCAACACAGCGCCGTCTTGCACATTGCTGCCCTCGCCAATAGTGATGAGTTCATTATCGCCGCGCAACACTGCGCCAAACCAAACACTGGCACCGGGGCAAAGGCGTACTTTGCCCATCACATCCGCAGAAGGTGCAACCCAACTGTCAATATCTAGCTGCGGTTTTAAATTACCGAGAGCGTAGATCGCCATTAAGCCTGTCCTATTTGATGCCGAAAATCTGGGTCATGACAACAACCCCTTGCAGAAAACCTAGCCCGCTACCAAGTGCCAGCGCAAATGTTGAATAAGTTGGTCTGGAGATGGCTGTGGACAACCCTTCGAGAAAACACCGGCTGGGCATGCTCAACACATAAGCCAAGCCACGAAACGGCGATAAAAAACTCAGTTTTGAGAAACTGTCGAGATCAAGCTGCTCACCAGTGAAAAATTCCCACAGGCTCGCTATAAGACCCGATGCCACAAACCCCGCACATAAGGCAAAACCATAAGCAATATCCTGAGCGTCCACCAATACTCTCCCGCATAACCAAGGCCCAGTTTGGTTCGGGCCATTGTCGTTATGCTGACAGAGCAATTTGCGTGCCGCTTCAGGGCTCAATGGTGATTTGGGTTAACGTGATTGGTTATTCCAAATCCATTTCAAGCACGGCCATTGAAAAGTTATAGGAAAGCTCGCCATCTTCGTCATCGCGGAAAATGACGCCGATGAATTCCTCGCCACTATAAAGCTCACAAGAATCCTTCTTCTGCGGACGCGCCTTGGCGATAAGCGTGTCATTTGCGAACACTTTACGAAAATACTTGGTCAATTTAACAAGTTCATCTGGCTTCACTATATTCCCCTTACAATAAATTCAATGCACACAACTCAACCTTCTTCAGGCTCAATCTGCTGATCCCTAATCAGGTGATCCATGGCGCGCGAAGGCTCAGCACAGCCAGCTTTGCCAACGACTTTCGCGGGAACGCCTGCCACGGTGGTATTGGGCGCTACTGACTGCAGCACAACTGAGCAAGCCGCCACGCGGCTGCAACGACCGATTTCAATATTGCCCAAAACCTTGGCCCCTGCCCCGATCAAAACACCCTGCCTGATCTTTGGATGGCGGTCACCAACCTCTTTGCCTGTGCCCCCAAGTGTAACGCCCTGCATGAGCGACACGTTGTCTTCGATTACACAAGTCTCACCAATCACGATGTCGTGGCCATGGTCGATCATAATGCCTTTGCCGATCTTAGCATTGGGGTGAATATCTACGGCAGAAATCAACGAGGTACGACTCTGAATGTAATAAGCAAAGTCCTTGCGCCCCATCTGCCATAAACGATGCGCCATGCGGTGCGCCTGCAACGATTGCCAGCCCTTAAAATAAAGCAACGGATCAATATAGCGATTACACGCAGGGTCCCTGTCAAAAGTGGCAATGATATCGGCGCGGGCCGAATGTCCGATTTCTGGCTCCTGCGCCAGCGCGTCAGCAAAACCGCTCACAATGACATCAGCCCCAAGGTCTGCACTCCCCAGCCGTTGCGCCAACCGATGTGACATAGCCTCTTCAAATGAAGCATGAGCCAAAACCGATGAATACACAAAGCCACCCAAAGCAGGTTCATTTCGAGCAATTTCATTGGCTTCGCTACGCAAACGATCCCAAACCGGATCTAGTTTTTCGAGGGTCTTAGCGCTTCCTATAGTGCGTGACATGACATGATCTCCCATATCTCAGCCTACCACAAATCGCTGTGTTCGGAAAGAAACTCCAGAACTGAAGCTTTATAACCCGAATCTCCCACTGCGTTCATATGGTTGCGTTTGGGCAAAACCATACCGCGCGCATTGGGAAGCATCTTCACCAATGGTTCAACTTCTCCAGCAATATCATCAAGTTCTCCTGCCACAACAAGTACTGGGCAGGAAATTGCCCGCAGCGCTTCCTCTTTGATCTCGACCCGCGAAGACCGGATGCAAGCTGCCAAGGCGGCCAGGTCAGACTGGGTTGAATCGGCAAACAGTCGGAAAGCACGCGCCTCTCGGTCCTCAACGTTTGCGGCACTTGGCGCTTCCAAAGCGTCGGCAATAGCAGCGGCGCCGCCCACGCCCGTTACGAGGCGCGAAGCCAAGCCAGCAAAAACCGCGCATGATACACGCCCTGGATGTTGCATGGTAAGAAAGGCAGAAATGCGCGCTCCCATGGAATAGCCCATCAAGGCGGCCTTAGGCACAGCGAGATAGTCTAATAGCCGCTTGGCATCGTCAGCCATGATCGGTGCCTGATACTGATCCATATTATATAGCTTCTCGGTTTGGCCATGACCGCGATTATCCAGCGCAATCACGCGGTAGCCAGCACCCGTAAGCGCCTTCACCCAGCCGGTATCCACCCAGTTCACTTGAGCGTTTGAAGCAAAACCATGGATCAACAGAATGGGCTTGCCCTCACCCCATTGCCGATAGGCAATTTCAACACCGTCTGAATTAAACTTTTCAGTCATGGCCTCTCTATGCTATCGGCAACTCACCAGATCAACCTGACTTTTGTCGGAATCGACAAAAGTCAGCCGAGTTGATCGAAAATAATCATTTGGGGCGAGAATGACTTTTCTATGAAAAGTCATTCCGCTCTAACACAAGACTTTGAGGATGATCATGGCAGCAAGTGCAACTCCGCATTTCCAAAATTCGATGGGGCTTTCTGCCATTGAAGTGGGCTCACGCGAATTCATGTGCATTGGCGCCAAGCCACCGCACGACCATCCGCATGTGTTTATTGACATGGGCACTGCCGATGAAACCGTCTGCCCCTATTGCTCCACTCTTTACAAGTTCAACAACACGCTGGGAGCAGGCGATGCCAAGCCTGCTGAAGCCACGTGGCATGATGAAGCTGCCTAATCTCCGATGACGCCTCGCGAAGCCCGCCGAATCGCTCTGGCGGCCCAGGGCTTCCGCAAGCAACCGCGCGACAAACCTGCCACCTGGGCCAAACTTGCTGCCGCCATCGATGAAATGCACCTATTGCAAATCGATAGTGTGAATGTGCTCACCCGCTCGCACTATCTGCCGCTATTCTCGCGCGCTGGCACCTATGACCGCGCTATTCTCGACAAGCACACGCTGGCCAAAACCAATCGCCATGTCTTTGAATGCTGGGCGCATGAGGCCAGCCTTGTGCCCTTGACTCTCCATCCGCTGATGCGCTGGCGGATGAACCGCGCCCGCAACGGAGATGGCAACTACGGCGCTTTTGATCGCTTCGCCAAAACCGAAAAGGCCTTCCTTGCCAACGCGCTGCGCTTCATCGAAAAGAATGGCCCGACGACGGCAAGCGCCATTCCAGGTGCTGGGAAATCTGCAGGCGGCTGGTGGGGCTGGAGCAAAGGCAAGCTTGCCGTTGAATGCCTGTTTGACCAAGGCCTAATTACAACTTCTCACCGTGATGGTTTTGAACGCATCTATGACATCACCGAACGCGTAATTCCCGCCGATGTTCTGGCACTGCCAACACCTGATGAGGAATACTGTTTTCAACGCCTCGTTCTGATGGCGGCTGAAGCGCTCGGCGTTGCTACAGAAATTGATCTCAGAGACTATTTCCGCCTACCCGTGGCCGACGCGCGCAAAGCCTTGGCTGCACTCATGGCCTCAAGACAACTTGCGCAGGTTGCAGTTCAAGGCTGGACGAAACCCGCATTCGTGCTGCAGAACGCTAAGCGTCCGCGCAAGGTCGGCGGCACGGCACTGCTCTCACCCTTCGATCCGCTCGTGTGGAACCGCGACCGTGCATCGCGGCTTTTCGACTTCCATTACCGCATCGAAATCTACACGCCGCAACACAAGCGCAAGTTCGGCTATTACGTCTTGCCATTTCTCTATGGCGAAGACTTGGCGGCACGTTTCTGCCTAAAGGCCGATCGTGAAAACGAAATTCTACGCGTCAACACATCCCATCATGATGACAAGCATTCCCCATCCGAACTCGCCGAAGCTGCCGCCGACGAACTCCGCCGCATGGCAAGCTGGCTCGGCCTGAAGAATGTGCAGATTGTAAAAAAAGGCAACCTGGCTTCCGCTCTGGCCAAGCAGTTCTAAAACTGGTGCGGGCGGCCGGACTCGAACCGGCACGGGATTACTCCCAACGGATTTTAAGTCCGTTGCGGCTACCATTACGCCACGCCCGCTATCCGCTGGACGATTAGTTAAGCAGAGAGCAATTAGCAAGGATTCGAATTTGCAAAAAAACAACCCGTCTGGGGCAAATTCGTCAAAACATTAACGTTTGGCAAACCCATCTTCGCGTCTTTTGTGCCAAACACCCAGACAAACCACCATTTTAACTCCTAGCACGCAACACTTGCTTCATTATTTTTTGCGAAAAGCATCTGAAATGTGAGTAATCGGCGCGATGATTGATCAAGTTATAAAGGCTTTTGACCTAACAACCGCAGAAGTTTTGCTGGTCAGTACGCCGGATTCAACCATAAGACATGCCTCATCTGCCCTACTTGCGAAATGGAATTGCCAACTTCCAGATATTATTGGAAAACAAATTATGAACTCTGGCGTTGGCTTGGTTTCTGCAAAACCAACAACTTTGGGCCTCAGTCAACACGACAAAAACCAGCTCGAAATCAGCTACTCACCACCCACGGGAAACCAAAACCAATCCGTATTCTCCGTTCAACCAATAGTCTATGATTCAGAAACTTATATTTTGCTTTTGGGTGTGCCGGACTCATCTGAAGAACATCAACCCGATATAGCCACAGAGCGCAGGCTAAACCTAGCCTTGCGTTCAGGAGGCTATGCGCTTTGGGATCATAATTTTGAAACCGGAGAAACTTACAATTCTCCTGAAATGGTGCACATCTTCGGACGACAGGTCGGAGATCAACCTCTTAACTATCAGTCGTTTGAAACTTTAGTTCATCCCGATGACAAAGAAAAATCTATCAATACTAAAATTTTAGAGGCACCCATTGAAACTGAAGTGTTTCAGACCCGAAGCCGGATCAAAACCGGCACAGGCAAATACGCCTGGATAGAAACAGTGGCCAGCTTGGTGCGCGACCAAACGACGGGCAAACCCAAAAAGTGCGTTGGTCTATGCCGCAACATCGACCATGAAATGTTGACGATGGAACGCCTTAAAAACTCTGAGCTCATGCTCAAACGCACTCAGGCCGTTTCCCATATTGGTTCTTTCAAACTTCGTATTGAAAGTGGTGTGTCACGCCTTACGGCAGAATTGGCCGCAATGATCGGGCTTGCCGATGCAATGGTTCATCCAAACCTTGATACTTTTATCAAAATGGTGGAGCCCAATGATCGCGAAAAGCTGTTGGAAGGCATCGAATTAGCAAAAATCGGCAAGCCAATTCGAAATCTTGAAATCGCAGTAAAGTCCCAAAAGGGAAACCTTGAATGGTTCGCCGTCACCTTGGAGCCGGAGCGCAACGCAAATGGTTCGCTTGAAAGCATCTTTGGCGCATGCCAGCTCATTACTGAGCGCAAAAGCCTAGAGGACAGGTTCCAACAAGCCCAAAAGATGGAAGCCGTTGGCCAACTCACCGGCGGCATTGCCCATGACTTCAACAACCTCCTGATGGTTGTGATGGGCAACCTTCAACTGGTAGAGAAATTAGTGGCCAGTGATGACAAGGCGACCAAACGCATTCGCGCGGCGATGGAAGCTGCTGAAAAGGGATCAGACCTCACCAGGCGCATGCTAGCTTTCTCACGCCAACAAACACTGCAAAATCGCGACATTCTCTTAAATGATATGATCAACGCTATGCAGGATATGTTGCGGCAGGCGATAACCGCTGCGGTGGAATTGCATGTTATTCCCAATGCGGAAGTGTGGCCTGTAAAAGCTGATAAAACGATGCTGGAAACAGCA
>DATCEN010000329.1:0-2202 GCA_036510015.1 Aestuariivirga sp. | reverse complement strand
CATTCGCGTTTCAGCTATAGGCCGATGGCGGCGAAAGGCCTGCCCTTATTGCGGCTTTGGCAAAAGCGGCGGGCCCTGATGGCATGGTGGGCGGGCAAATGTTGGATATGCAGGGCCAATCCACTGGCTTTGCATCACTGGAAAAAATCTCCACCATGCAACAAGCGAAAACCGGAGCACTCTTCGAATTCGCCTGCATCAGCGGGCCTCTCATGGCGGGGCAAGATGCCTCAGCGCTTCGTACCTATGCCAAGCACATCGGCTTGGCCTTTCAAATTGCTGATGATATTTTGGATGTTGAAAGCAGTGCAGAGGCCTTGGGCAAAGCCACCCAGAAAGATAAAGCCAAAGGTAAGAAAACCTTTGTCGATTTTTTAGGCCTTGAAGGCGCCAAAGTCGAAGCAGCAAGAATGGTAGCAGAATCCAAGCTTGCACTTATTCCATATGGCGAAAAAGCTGATGTGCTGCGCCAAGCGGCAGATTTCATAGTCTCCCGTCAGAAATAATCTTTTGAGCCTCATCGTAACTCGCCGCCTCATAAACCCAGCCACGGCGGATCACATATTTCCATGTCAGCTTATCTGAGCGCGCCAAATCCTCCGGCGTAGTGCCCATCATTTGATCAGCCGACGGATTGTCCAACCCATTTTTCAGAATCACACTTTGGCTGTCGATTTCTTCCACAACCGCTGCCACATAAAGCCCATACTGGATGAAGCCTGAGCAAATAAATTGCCGCGGGTACCACCGTCGATAAACATTGGGTTTATGACGCATTCGGCTGATGGTACGGTGCAATCCGAAAACCATGGAAACAGCGATGCTCCAAAAGCGGTGATAATCATATGGCTTGTTCACCTCATTCAGCATGGTGCCATTGGCACGTTTGAAGAAAGCCTTGGTGAACCGTTTGCCTTCCAGCCGCATGATACCCACTTCTTCGACCGGATGCTTACCGCCAACATAAGTTTCAAGATTGGCAATGCCCACACCTCTGAACAAGCTTTCAATCACAAAGGTATGTTCAAAACGACCCTTCGCCTCTGGTATCAAATAGATCATCGCAGCATGGCTAAAAAATTGGCCTGAAACAAAGCGGATGAGGCGCGAAGCGAAAGTGGGGCTACGGGACACTAAAATGTCGCCACGCGCCAAGTACATCTTGGCATCAGCAAAAAAATGCTTCACCGTCATTGGAAATTTCGGTTCATCCCCAGCGTTGCGCGACATAGCTCTCCACGATTTCTTGAAACTGTGCGGAAATATTCTCACCGCGCAAAGTCTTCACTTTCTTGCCATCAATATAGATTGGCGCCGATGGTGTTTCTCCCGTGCCCGGCAGCGATATGCCAATGTCGGCATGTTTGCTTTCGCCCGGCCCGTTCACAATGCAACCCATCACCGCCAGCGACAGATTCTCAAATCCGGGATATTGCGCTTTCCACTCTGGCATGCGGCCACGCACATAAGATTGTATGTCTTGGGCCAATTCTTGAAACACAGTTGAAGTCGTGCGTCCACAGCCAGGGCATGCAATCACCATGGGCGCAAATGCACGAAGGCCCATGGTTTGCAAAATCTCTTGCGCAACGATCACTTCTTTCGTTCGTTCTCCGCCCGGTTCAGGTGTGAGAGAAATGCGAATGGTGTCGCCAATGCCCTGCTGCAGCAAAACTGACAGTGCTGCCGTTGAAGCCACAATGCCTTTTGATCCCATACCAGCCTCGGTCAGGCCCAGATGCAACGCATAGTCTGCGCGCTGTGCCATCATGCGGTAAACTGCGATCAAATCCTGCACCTCAGAACACTTGGCAGAGATGATGATCTTGTTCCGCCCCATGCCCAATTCCTCGGCATAGGCGGCAGATGTAAGACCGGAACGCACAATCGCCTCATGCATCACTTCGCGCGCCGGCTTGGGTGTTGATGATTTGGCATTCTCATCCATCAGGGCCTGAAGCATGGCTTGGTCGAGCGAACCCCAATTCACCCCGATGCGGATGGTCTTGTCATGCTTCATGGCCACTTCAATCATGGTGGCGAAGTTGCGGTCTTTCTTATCTTTAAAACCCACATTGCCCGGATTGATACGGTATTTTGCCAAGGCTTCAGCACATTCAGGATATTGCGCCAATAACAGATGGCCATTGTAATGGAAGTCACCAACCAGTGGCACGGCAACATTCATCTGTGCCAACCGCG
>DATCEN010000328.1:0-3201 GCA_036510015.1 Aestuariivirga sp. | reverse complement strand
CATCACGCCGCCGAAGCTGAGTTGAAGAAATTGGATTTTGCTGATGCCGCGCAAAACAGTGTGCGCGGTGCGGCACAATTTTTGAAACGCTCATCACCCAAAGTTGCGGTTGCAGGTTTCTGCATGGGCGGCGCCATCGCGATGTTGTCAGCAAGTGCGCCAGAAATTTCCGCCGTTGCGACGTTTTATGGCCTTCCTCCAGAGCAACATCTTGATATTTCAAAAATCAAAATTCCGGTGCAAGGGCATTTTTCCAGCACCGATGATTTTGTGACGCCTGAGCGCGCCAAGGCTTTTGATGCCGCCCTCACCAAGGCAAATGTGAAGCACGAAATTTATAGCTATGGTGCAAGCCACGCCTTCATGAATGAACAGCGCGATGTTTATGACCGCGCTGTTGCCGAACTGGCTTGGGGAAGGTTGCTAAAGTTCTTGAAAGATAATCTAAACACTTAGATAAGGAAGTTCAAACATGTCACTTGCATTCTTTCTAACCTCACTTGCAGTCATTGTGTCACCCGGAACCGGCGCGCTCTTCACCATCGCCACAGGCCTTACGCGCGGAGCCCGCGCCAGCCTGATAGCCGCCTTCGGTTGCACGCTAGGCATTCTCCCGCATATGGCAGCTGCAATAACCGGCCTTGCGGCCCTACTTCACACCAGCGCCTTAGCATTTCAAACCATCAAATATCTTGGTGTGGCCTATCTACTCTACATGGCCTGGATGACACTGAAGGAAACCGGCACATTGCAAATTGATCAGAATCATGTGGAGCGCTCGGCGTTCAAAACCATAAGCCATGCCATTCTCATCAACATCCTCAATCCGAAGCTGACGCTTTTTTTCTTTGCCTTCCTGCCGCAATTTGTGAGGCCAGACGCCGGTCAACTTTTGCAGATGCTATCGCTCAGCGTAATCTTCATGGCGCTCACCTTTGTGGTTTTCGCGCTCTATGGAATCTTCGCCGCCGCGGCACGCAATCATGTGTTGACCAAGCCCGCCATCCTCACATGGATGCGTCGTAGTTTTGCGGCGGGTTTTGTACTGCTGAGCACCAAGCTCGCTTTTGAAAAAACCTAGCGGCGCTGCCGAACTGGCTTGGGGAAGACTGCTTGGCTTTTTAAAAGCGAACCTTGGCTAGAAGCAAATCAGGATGAGGGCTGCGGCCACAAGTCTCGTAGAAAAAGCCTAAGCTCATTTTGAATGTCAGGTGACCAATTTGCTATAAGTGTTTCGAACCTAGCGAAGTTATGCGAAAATAACTCCCGCGATGCCTCTTCAAACAACGGCAAGTCACCCGCTATTGCGGCCATGAAATTATAGGCCGCAGTTACGCGTTCTCGTGCCACATCTTGAGCGGCCCGGTCTTTGCGGGCGGCATCAATCAAACGCCGTAGCGTTGCGGATGCCCCACCCTGTTGTCGCGCCAGCCATTCCCAATGCCGCGGCAATAACGTGATTTCGCGCGCAGTAACCCCAAGCTTTGGCCGCCCGCGTTTGGGTGAAGCTTCGCCAACTTCAATGTAGCGTGTGGCAACATCCCGCTCGGTTCCATTGAGATTGAGGTCAACAACCGCGCCGCTATTACGATTGAAAGTCAAAGTCGGCTTTCCTGGCTCTGCCTGTGTCAAACGCCACGCGGCTAAAGCCACATCGCAGAGCGAGCCTTCCGCTATCCGGTTTGGGCCACAGAAACATGCAAATCTTGGGGTTGAATTGCTTCGTATAAATTCGGCATCAAGCGTCATAATATATTTACCCGTATAAAATTATCTGTTATTATACCCGTATAATAATAGGTGTCACTATGGATAAGCAAGACCGTAAGTTAGCAATCTCCCGATATAAGGAACGTAAGTCGATAAGCGGCGTCTACGCGGTGATTTGCACAGCCACTGGCGAAGTTTGGGTAGGCACAACCCGCAATCTCGAAGCCCAAAAGAATAGTCTGTGGTTTGCACTCAAGATGAAATCCAGCCCTTTTGGCAATTTACAACAAGCTTGGAATTCGCATGGCGAGAAAGAATTCAAATTCGAAGAACTCGATCGCTTGAAGGATGATTTTTCTGATCTTTTACGATCAGACGAATTGAAGAAGCGTCGCACGCTTTGGGCAGCGCGTTTGCAAGCTGTCACTCTTTGAGTGATATATAAGTCGTAAAGATGCAGAACTGGCTTGGGCAAGATTGCTTGGTTTTTGAAAAGTGAACCTTCTCTAGCTGAAATCGTTCCATCTGAATTTGGAAGGCTAACCAATGATCTCGCATGATTTCGATTTTCAAATTGGCGAGTGGCATGTGAAGCATCGCCGCCTGAAGGAGCGGTTGGTTGCCAGCACCGATTGGGAGGAGTTTAGTGGCACCTCTGAAATGCGCCTTATACTCGGCCGCAATGGCAATATTGAAGATAACCTGCTGAATATTTCGAGCGGAGCTTACCGCGCAGTCGCACTGCGCAGCTTTGACCCAGTAAATAAGCGCTGGGCAATTTGGTGGCTGGATGGGCGCGCGCCACATGCGCTCGACGTTCCAGTGATCGGCACATTTGAAAATGGCACAGGAAGCTTTTATGCCGATATCACGCAAGATGGCATTGCTGCACAATTGCGATTCCTCTGGCTGACTTCAAACAGTTCTTCACCGCGTTGGGAGCAGGCAATGTCAATTGATAACGGCAAAACCTGGGAAACCAACTGGACGATGGACTTCACGCGAGCGTGAGATGCGGAATTATAAATGGCGTGATTATTAAGCTTCCCGAAAGCGCATTTAGTCGCATAATCAAATTTGAATTGCGTTCACAACCCAAGTCTGCCATACGCCGTCTCGGGCTAGGCCTCCCCAACGAGGCTCTACCCATCTGTAAGGATGGAGATCAAAATGACAGATATGAAACCGGCTGCGAAGCCGAATTGCGCTAATTTTTCTTCCGGCCCTTGTGCGAAATTCCCCGGCTGGACCCCCGAAAAACTCAAAGACGCTGTTGTGGGCCGCTCCCACCGCTCTTCGCCCGCCAAGGCCCGCCTCAAAAAGGCGATTGACCTTACCCGCGAAGTTTTGGGCGTTCCGGCTGATTACAAAATCGGTATTGTGCCCGCCTCTGATACAGGTGCGGTTGAAATGGCACTCTGGTCGCTGCTCGGCCCACGCCCCGTTGATATGGTATCATGGGAAAGCTTCGGCGATGGCTGGGTTTCGGAT
>DATCEN010000327.1:0-2545 GCA_036510015.1 Aestuariivirga sp. | reverse complement strand
GGTGAAAGTGACGGGCGTTGCCGCGCGAAACAAATCCAAACCGCGCGGTAAGCATGATCTTTCCAAGCTAGAATGGCATGATGATCCCGTGGCATTGGCCAAATCGTCGGGCATAGACGTGTTTATTGAGTTAATCGGCGGTGACACTGGCCCGGCCAAGCTTGCCGTTGAGGCCGCGATTGCGTCTGGCAAACATGTCATCACCGCCAATAAGGCCCTGTTGGCCCATCATGGCGCGGCTCTTGCCCGCGCTGCCGAGGCCAAAGGCGTTGCACTGAATTTTGAAGCCGCAGTTGCTGGCGGCATTCCGGTCATTAAAACTTTACGCGAAGGCCTCGTGGGCAACAGCGCTAAACGTGTCTTCGGCATCATGAATGGCACCTGCAATTATATCCTCACTAAAATGGGCGATGAAGGCCGTGGTTTTGCTGATGTGCTGAAAGAAGCGCAAGAATTAGGCTATGCTGAGGCAGATCCAAGCTTTGATGTGGGTGGCTTTGACACCGCCCATAAACTTGCGGTTCTAACCTCTCTGGCGTTTGGCACGGAAGTAAATCTCGCCGCCATCAAAATTGAGGGCATCGAAAAAGTGGCACTGGCCGATATTCGCAATGCGGCAGAGCTGGGTTACAAGATTAAGTTGCTTGGCGTGGCAGTGAATTATGGTTCTGGCATCGAACAACGCGTTCACCCAACTCTGATTAAACGTGGCTCGCCCGTGTCAGAAACTGACGATGTGTTTAACGCCATTGTGGTGAAGGGCGATTTTGTCGGCGATCTGGTATTGGAAGGCCGTGGTGCTGGCGCGCATCCCACGGCTTCAGCCGTGCTGTCTGATATTGTGGATATCGCCCGCGGCAACATTCGCCCAGCCTTTGGTATTCCGGCGACGGAGCTCAAAAAATATAAAGACTCTTCACCGCGCGCCCATGAAGGCGGGTTCTATGTGGCCCTTGATCTGCATGACAAGCCGGGCGCTGTTGCGGCGATTGCCACAATTCTTGCGGACAACAAGATATCAATCGAAAGCATCGTCCAGCGTGGCAAGGCCGATCCATCGGCGCCGCGCGCCACAGCGCAATTTATTTTGATTACGCATGATACGTTGGAAGCCTCACTCAAAAAGGCCATGGATAAGATCGAGAAAGACGGCCATGTGGCAGGCAAGGCACGGGTGATACGCATTGAGCGGTTCTGAATTGCACGCCTCCGAACCATTTCTCAACATCGCCAAGTCTATCAAAGGGCAAGTTTGGCAGGCACGGCCACTAGACCAGCGCACCGCCACTGCGATTTCGCAAAGGTTGGAATTGCCTGAAATCATCGGTCGAGTGATGGCGGCACGAGGTGTTTCAGTCGACGATTCCGAAGCGTGGCTCAATCCAACCATCCGCGGCCTGATGCCCAAACCTTCCGCATTGATGGATCTGGAAAAGGGTGCGACACGTTTGGCCCAAGCGATCATCACTCACGAAAAGATTGGCGTAATTAGCGATTACGATGTGGACGGCGTTTCATCCGCCGCACTGCTGCTGCGGTTCCTACGTGCTGTTGGCAGTGACGCAATGGTCTATATCCCTGACCGGATTTCTGAGGGCTATGGCCCAAGTAAAATGGCGGTGACGGCGCTGAAAGAGCAGGGTGCTGAACTCTTGCTCACGCTGGATTGCGGTGTGCTCAGCCATGATCCATTGGCCCATGCGGCCGATCTTGGTTTTACAACTATTATCGTAGACCATCACCAGGCTGAGGCGGAACTGCCCCACGCCCTTGCCGTGATTAATCCCAATAGGCAGGATGATATCTCGGGCCAAGGCCACTTGTGTGCTGCTGGCGTGGTGTTCCTGCTTCTCGCGGCCACCAATAAAGTGCTGCGCGAAAAGGCGCATTACGCCACAAGCTTAGAGCCCAACATGTTGCAATGGCTTGATCTCGTTGCGCTAGCCACGGTGGCTGATGTTGTGCCGCTTAAGGGTCTTAACCGTGCCTATGTAACACAAGGCCTCAGGGTGATGGCGCGGCGGGACAATTTAGGCATCGCCTGTCTATCAGATGTAGGAGGGCTGAAACGCAGGCCTGATACCTATGCCTTAGGCTTTGTGCTGGGGCCACGCCTCAATGCTGCTGGTCGTGTGGGCCATGCCGATGAGGCTCTGGCTTTGCTCACCACCATGGACAAAGGCGAAGCTTCAACTGTTGCCCATCAGTTGAATGATTTGAACCGCCACCGCCAAGCAATAGAGTTACGTGTCGTTGATGAAGCCGTGGCGCAAGCCGAGGTCTCGATGGGCAAAGAGCGCAAGCCTGCGGTATTGATTGTTGCAGCCGAGAACTGGCACCCCGGTGTAGTGGGCCTTGCAGCATCGCGTCTTAAGGATCGCTATGGCCTACCCGCATTGGTTCTTGCGATAAACAAAACCACTGGCCATGCCACAGGTTCGGGCCGCTCCATTAACGGGGTTGATCTCGGCAAGGCGGTGCGCGCCGCAAGCGATTCTGGTTTGCTTATCAAGGGCGGCGGTCACGCCATGGCTGCAGGAATGAC
>DATCEN010000326.1:0-8039 GCA_036510015.1 Aestuariivirga sp. | reverse complement strand
CCCCAAGTGGGCTGATTGACCACGAGAACGCCTGGATTTCTCTCCAACTCTCTGCCCACCGTGAATTTCTGTAAATTGCCGCCTGATAACGAACGCGCTTCAGGGTCTGTCTTTCCAGCGCGCACGTCAAAAGTCTTCATCACTTTACCGGCGATACCGGAGGCCAATGACGCGTTCACAACACCGCGCTTGGCCAAATCTGCGTCTACGCCGTGGCGCGTGAGCACAGTGTTGGCCGATAAGGCAAAGCTTGGCACCGCAGCATGGCCCAAGCGCTCTTCAGGCACAAAGGCTGCACCGCGCCTGCGCCGCTGCGTGATTGATTCAATGCCGCAAGCCACGCCATCAAAAACCACCATTTCGGCGCGGTCTGCACTTTGCTCGCCACTGACAGCATCAAACAATTCCGATTGGCCATTGCCTGCAACACCAGCAATGGCAACCACTTCACCGGCGTGAACACCCAGCCCGATGTTCTTAAGCGATACACCAAAGCCGTCGGCCGATGTCGTAAGGCCATTGAGCAAGAGCCGCACCGGCCCAACCTTTGGTTTGCCATGGCTGCGCAGCAGAGCAACATCGCTTCCCACCATCATACGCGCCATTGACGCCGGCGTTTCCTTGCGTGGATCGCAAGCGGCCACAACCTTGCCATGACGCAAAACGGTAGCAGCACTGCACAACTGGCGCACTTCTTCAAGGCGGTGCGAAATGTATAAAACCGCACAGCCTTCTTTGGCCAAGCGGCGCAGTGTTACAAATAGTTGTTCGGCTTCTTGCGGGGTGAGCACGCTTGTGGGCTCATCTAAAATCAGCAACTTGGGGTTTTGCAATAGACAGCGGATAATCTCAACGCGCTGGCGCTGACCGACCGAAAGATCAGAGATTGATAAGCTCGGATCAACCGGCAGGCCGTAATCGGCGGAAAGCTTGCGCACGCGTTCGGATAAAGTGTTCACGTCAAACTCACCGGGCAACGCCAATGCTATGTTTTCGGCGGCAGTGAGCGCTTCAAACAATGAGAAGTGTTGGAACACCATGCCAATGCCTAAAGCCCTAGCAGCGGCGGGATTGGCTATCGTGACGGGCTTACCCTGCCATAGAAACTGTCCGGATGTCGGTTGCAGCGCGCCATAGATCATTTTCACTAAGGTGGATTTACCGGCACCGTTTTCGCCGAGCAACGCGTGAATTTCACCTTCTTGCAAATCGAGCGACACATCATCATTGGCGCGTAAATTACCGAAGATTTTGACGATATGTTGGGCTGACAAAAGCTTCGGCATAGCTTAGGACTTAGCCGATAATTGATTGGACGGCGCGGGCAATCGCTGGGTTTTCAACATTTCTTGCCATTCCAAAAGCTGCACAACAACCGATGCTGCAATAACCGCAGGATGCTTTGACCTTATGGCCTTGGAACCAATGGGGCAAGTGAAGCGCGAAAGCGCATCTTGCCCGTGCCCCGCCTCAACCAGCCGCTTGGTAAAACGCACGGCTTTGGTGTTACTGCCGATCAGGCCAACTTGGGCAAAGTGGGGCTGGCGCAAGGCGAAATCCACCACCTCAAAATCCAACGCATGGCTATGCGTCATTACCAACACCAAGCCCTCTTCCATATCTCGCGGGCTGCCCAAGCGGCAGATGGTGTTTTGCGGCGTGACTGTTGGAAAAGCATTTTCTCGCACATCCCACCAGGTTGTTTGGAAGGGCAATGGAGCCAGTGCCAAAACTAAGGCGCGGCCCACATGGCCCGCACCCCAGAGATTGAGATGCGTAGGTAGTTCTTCATCATGCAGATTTTCGAGGCAGTCTTGCACGAGAGTTTCAATACGCAAGGTCATGCGCCCGCCGCAGCATTGGCCCAGATCAGGCCCTAATGATTTCGTCAGTATACGGATGGATTGCGGCTTGCCCAACAGGCTTTGCGCCTCGGCCATTGCCAACCACTCCAAAGTGCCGCCGCCGATGGTGCCGTAAAAACCCTGCGCGGTGACCAGCATGGCAGCCCCTTCCTCGCGCGGCGTGGAGCCTTCGGCCTTTTGAACGGTAACAAGCACTGCTGGTTGGCCTGAAGCAAGAATGGCCCGCGCTTTGGCAGCAAGCGTCATGTGCGCATTCCCTTCACAGCTTTCATAATAGCTTCAGGCGTTGCGGGCGCGTGTAGTAGTGGCACTTTTCCGGGTTGCAAACTAGCGATGGCATTCATCACAGCACACCACACGGAAATTGCCAGCATCAAAGGCGGCTCCCCCACCGCCTTTGAGCGATAAATGGTATCAGCCTTGTTGCCACTGCTTTCATATAGTGCCACGCGAAAATCTTCCGGCACATCTGATGCGCACGGGATTTTGTAAGTCGATGGCGCATGGGTGCGAAGCCGCCCTTGCTCATCAAACACCAATTCCTCAGTGGTGAGCCACCCCATGCCTTGCACAAACCCGCCTTCGATCTGGCCAATGTCGATCGCCGGGTTCAGTGATTTTCCGACATCATGTAAAATATCAACACGGGTGACTTTCATTTCGCCGGTCAGTGTATCTACCAAAACTTCGGAACAGGCAGCGCCATGAGCAAAATAAAAGAACGGCCGGCCGATGCCTGTGGCGCGATCCCAATGAATTTCGGGAGTGGCATAAAAACCAGTGGATGAAAGAGAAACACGTTCAGTTTTACAGGCGTTGGCCAGATCAGCAAAGCTGATGGATTTATTACCCGCCGCCACTTTGCCTTTGGCGAAAGTGAGTGCAGAGATCTTGGCCTTCAGCAATTTAGCCGCCAGCTTTTCCATCCGGGCACGGATGATGAGGGCGGCATTGCGCGCGGCCATTCCGTTCATATCAGCGCCCGATGAGGCCGCGGTGGGCGAAGTGTTGGGCACCTTGTCGGTTCGCGTGGCGGTGATTGCAACATGGCTCACATCAATTCCAAAGATTTCTGCCACCACTTGCGCCACTTTGATGTAGAGGCCCTGGCCCATTTCTGTGCCGCCATGATTGAGATGAACCGATCCATCGCCATAAACATGAACTAACGCACCAGCTTGGTTCATCATGGTGTTGGTGAAGGAAATGCCAAATTTCACGGGCATCAATGCCAAGCCCTTTTTGATAATCGGGCTGGTTTCATTGAACTTGGCGATGGTTTTGCGGCGTTTTTGATAGGCCGAGGTTTTCTCTAAAGTCGCAATGATTTCAGCCAGCACATGCTCATCTATCTTCTGGCCATAAGGCGTGGTGTTGCGGGATTTGCTGTAAAGATTTTTCTTGCGCAAAACTAAGGTATCCATGCCATGTTGGATGGCAAGGCTTTCCATCATCGCCTCAGCGAACACCATGCCTTGCGGGCCACCAAAGCCACGAAATGCAGTATTGGAAACCGTGTTGGTCTTCAGTCGTTTAGTGGCAATGTGATAGTTCGGATAAAAATAGGCGTTATCGGCATGAAACATGGCGCGATCACAAATCGGCGCGGAGAGATCGGCTGAATAACCACAACGCGCTGAGAAATTCACATCCACGCCAGCGATACGCAACGCTTTGTCCAGCGCCACTTTGTAAGACACTTCAAAGTCATGGCGCTTGCCCGTCATCATCATATCATCGTCGCGGTCAAGACGGCATTTGGCGGGGCGACCGGTTTTATACGCGGTCAGCGCAGCAAGTGCCGCCCACTGTGCGGCTTGAGATTCTTTACCACCAAAGCCACCACCCATGCGCCGGCATTGGCAAGTTATCTGAGCATCATCCACGCCCAGCATCGCAGCCACGCAATGTTGGATTTCAGTTGGATGTTGCGTTGAGGAATGCACAAACATTCCGCCTTTTTCTTGCGGGATGGCATAGGCCACTTGGCCCTCGAGATAAAAATGCTCCTGCCCACCAATCGTCAAATTGCCTTCGTATGGCAGTGAAGATCGCTTGAAGCCTTTGCTGGTAAATGCATAGCGGGGCAACAAATCAGTTTTCGATTGGGCGATGTTGACGATCGGCTTTTCAATTTCAATCTCAATCACAGCAAGGTTTGCGGCGTGACGCGCTTGCTGGTGGCTTTGCGCCACCACTGCAAAAATCACTTGCCCATGAAAATCAATGCGGTCCTTGGCAAGAATAGGATCATCATTGGCACCCACCGGGCTGCAATCATTATGATGCGGAATATCTTGCGCCGTGAAGATAGCTACAACGCCAGGTGCGACGCGTACTGCTGCCAAATCCAGTTTTAGAATTTTGCCGCAAGCGCCGTTCTTGGCATAGCCTGGGGCAACATGTAGCGTGCCTTCAACTTCCGGCAGATCGTCAATGTAAAGTGCAGCACCCGTTACATGCAGCGCTGCACTATCATGCGCTATGGCTTTGCCAATATGCTGATGCTTGCTCATGCCAGCACCCTCGATTGGGCCAAGCCCTGTAATTCCATCACCGCTTTTGTGAGCAGAGCTTGGGCCGTTTCACTGCGATATTGAGCCGACGCGCGCATGTCGCTGATCGGCGCATAATCATCCAGCGTCACTTGCAAAGCATCTTGCAGGTTTTTGCCTTTCAACGCGGCTTCGGTTTTAAGCGCGCGTTTGGGCGTTGGGGCCATGCCGCCAAAGGCGATGCGGGCATCGGTTATGGTTTGGTTTTCCAGTGTGAACAAAAATGCACCCATCACGGCGGAAATATCTTGATCAAACCGTTTAGATATTTTGTACGCTTTAAAATGTTGATTAGGCTTCAGCTTAGGAACATCAATCGCCCAAACAAGTTCACCTGCTTTGCGTTCTTGCTTGCCATAGTCGACAAAGAAGTCTTCCAGCGCCATGTGGCGTTCGATTTCGCCGTGACGCAACGTGAGCCCAGCGCCATGGGCAATCAGCATTGGCGGCATATCACCAATCGGCGAGCCATTGGCGATATTGCCACCAATGGTGCCAGAGTTGCGCACTTGCACCGAGCCGACGCGAGCAATGACTGAGCCCAAATCCGGTGCAAGTTTTGTAAGTGCTGCAAGGCCCGCGGAATAAGTTGCTCCAGCGCCGATATGTAAAGCATCCACAGATTCTGTGATCGTCGCAAAATCCGTTGCACGACCAGTGTAGATAATTTGCTTTTGTGCTCTGAATTGCTTGGTTACCCACAGGCCAATATCGGTTGCGCCGGAAACCACGCGGGCTTGAGGCCTTTCTGCTGCCAGCTGGGCCAATGCAGCGGCTGAGGCAGGCGCTGCAAAGAAATTCTGCGCATCGCCGACCATGAGATCATCTTGAGGGATGGATTGCAATGCTGCCACAGCCTTCTGCTCATCCGCGCTGAACTTATCGCGCAAACTATTACAGGCTTTCAAACCGGCATCAATGATCGGCCTATAACCTGTGCAGCGGCACAGATTTCCGGCGATGGCCGTCACCACATCATCACGCGAGATAGGCCCAGAAGAATGACCCAGCGCAAACAGGCTCATCACAAAGCCGGGCGTGCAAAAGCCGCATTGCGAGGCGTGGAGATCTACCATCGCTTGCTGAACCGGATGCAACTTCCCACCTTCGGCCAGATCCTCAACCGTGATAAGTTCCTTGCCGTGGATCTGGCCGAGGAAAAGAATGCAGGCATTTACGGCCTGATATTTCATCCGCCCATCAATTGCCTCACCCAACACCACGGTGCAGGCGCCACAATCACCTTCATTGCAGCCTTCTTTGGTGCCGCGAGATTTCTCAGTAAGGCGCAAATAGTCCAACAACATGGTATCGGGCGCAAACTGCTCAACGCGCATTATTTTACCACGCCGTAGAAACTCAAGCGCCATTAAGAACCCCGATAAGTTGAATAACCAAAAGGTGAAAGCAAAAGCGGCACATGATAGTGCTGGCCGGCGTCGCTTACTCCAAACCGGATCGGGATCATGTCAAGGAACAATGGCTCTTTTAAGTTCAAGCCCAGCCCGCGCAAATAATCGCCAGCGAAAAACCTGAGCTCATATTGGCCCGCCTTAAGCGCGTCACCCTCCAGCAAAGGGGCTTCGGTCCGGCCATCTGCATTGGTGCGGATGGTTTTAATTAGTTTTTCGCCCCACACTTCAATTTTTAACCCGACAGCCGGTTTACCCGTTGCTGTGTCCAAAACATGCGTTGTCAAACGTCCCATAAGCCCACGCTATACTTTTCATCGGGCTTGGCAAGATACTCTAGCTGCTTGATTTTGTGTTTGTTCCGGCGCAAAAGGCCGCATCTGCCACCCAAGGAATTTTAATGGCCAAAGAAGAACTACTGGAATTTGAAGGCTCGGTTGTCGAGCTTTTACCCAATGCCACCTTCCGCGTGAAGTTGGAAAGTAACTCACACGAGATCATTGCCCACACGTCCGGCAAAATGCGCAAGAACCGTATTCGCGTTCTGGCTGGAGACCGTGTGATGGTTGAAATGACGCCCTATGATTTGACCAAGGGCCGCATCAACTATCGGTTTAAATAAACAATGAGCGAGGCCCTATGAGCGAGGCCAAAGTCCGGTTGGTTCTGGCAAGCGCCTCACCGCGCCGCATGGCTTTGCTTGACCGTATTGGCTTGACCCCTGATCTTCTTAACCCTGCCGATGTGGATGAAACACCTGGGCGGCGTGAATCGCCGCGTCGGCTTTCGTTGCGGCTGGCTGAAGCGAAAGCCTTGAAGGCCAAGGCCGCACCGCAAGTGCGCGCTTTGACAGGCAAGGTTTATGTTCTGGCGGCTGATACCGTTGTTGGCTTGGGCCGGCGGGTTTTGCCAAAGGCGGAGACCTATCAAGACGCCAAAGATTGCCTCACGCTGTTGTCTGGCCGGGCCCATTGGGTTTATTCGTCCATCTGCCTGATTGCGCCAGATGGCACAAAATCCATCCGCTGTGTTGAAACCAAAGTGCGCTTCAAACGCTTTTCGCGTGAAGATCTGGAAAGCTATCTCAAATGCGAAGAATGGATGGGCAAGGCCGGTGGCTATGCCATTCAGGGCCGCGCTGAGGCTTTTGTGCGCTATATCTCAGGCTCTTATTCCGGGGTTGTGGGCTTGCCGCTTAACGAGACTGTGGATTTGCTGATGGGTGCTAAATATCCCGTGCAAAAGCGCTGGATGGATGCGCCACCCGCTGGGCTTTGAGCCATGGTTGAATAAGATATGGCTGAGATTGTCACTTTTACCAAACGCAAACCCTGCCCGATTTGCTCCAAGCCTTCTGATCCAAAGCATCATCCGTTTTGCAGCAATCGCTGCCGTGAGGTGGATTTGGGTCGCTGGCTGAAAGGGCATTATGCCATCCCTGCTGATGACCAAGATGGGGCTGACAACGAGCCTGATTCCGGTGCTGATTCTTGAGCGTGAAAAGCGGGTTGCCAGCCGCTTTATTGTCACCTATAGACGCGCACGCAAGTTCGCTTGTACGTTCACTTGTGCGTTCACTTGTGAGTGTGCCCAGATAGCTCAGTTGGTAGAGCAGCGGATTGAAAATCCGCGTGTCGCTGGTTCAATTCCGGCTCTGGGCACCATTTTTCTTACATCATATATTTGAGATCGGCCTTCTCAGCGCAGAACATGGCGCGCGGCCATGGGCTTGCCCTTGTTCACCGGAGATCAATTCCGGCGGGAGGATTCTAACTTCCCGCAAAACCAAGAAGAGGTTTTGACGGGCGCCCGACAATGCTTGCGCATTGCGGGTAGAAGGGCGCGTGGGGTAATCCATCGCGTATGCGGGTCTATTCCCGCTATGTATGCGTTGGGTTTCCCCACGCGTTCAAGGTTTTTGCTGCTGCTCCCGCTCCGCTGTCGCCAAGGTGGAGGATGTAGAACCCTCTGATCCCTGGCGGGCCAGTGCTCCGATGTGGAAGGCTCCGTCTCCGGGCTTTCTACACCAGCCAACAGCGTTGGACGGTTAAACCAACCTCGCTAATTAAAGCGCGGCGGAGGGCCGACTGGCAGACCCGTTAGTTGAGGTACGTTTCCCCAAACCAACGATCCTTGGTTCCCTCCCGCCTCGAACACCGTCATGAGCGAGACCCTTTGGTGAGAGGGACGAGAAGGCGTATGGCAGA
>DATCEN010000325.1:0-2444 GCA_036510015.1 Aestuariivirga sp. | reverse complement strand
TGGATTTGGCTCTGCTCTGCCTTTGGATGGCGCGCAAAATTTCTAAACTGTTGGAAGTGAGCCGTTAGACCCCTTTGCCGCCCGGGCCCAAAGTTGCCACACGCAACAAGTTAGTGGTGCCGGGGCTGCCAATGGGCACACCAGCACTGATCAAAATCTTTTCACCCGGCTTGGCAAATTCTTCTTTGTAAGCAATCTCGCCCGCCTGCATCATCATATCATCCAATGATTTTGCATCAGGCACGACAACGGGATGCAGGCCCCAAGTGAGGGTCATGCGCCGCGCTGTGGCCTCTATGGGAGTCAAAGCCAAAATCGGCATAGAGGGCCGTTCTTTGGCGATGCGATTGCCGGTTTTGCCAGCACCAGTATAGCAAACAATCGCTGGCACATTGAGTGTCTCGGCAATGGTGCGCGCCGCAACTGCAATGGCACCTGCGGTGGTGTTATCAGTTTCAGTACGCTGAGCATGAACGATGCCTTGGTAATAGCTATCGCCCTCAGCGGACTGGGCAATGCGGTCCATGGTTTCAACGGCCTTCACCGGCCAAGCGCCAGAGGCACTTTCCGCTGACAGCATAACCGCATCAGCGCCTTCATAGACGGCTGTTGCCACGTCAGACACTTCTGCGCGGGTAGGCACAGGTTCCACGATCATGGATTCAAGCATTTGTGTTGCGACAACGACAGGCTTGCCAAAGCGACGTGCTGCGCGGGTAATCGCTTTTTGTTTGGCAGGAACGGTTTCTAACGGAAGTTCAACGCCCAAATCGCCGCGCGCCACCATAATGCCATCAGAGATTTTCAAAATCTCATCCAGCACTGGAAGTGCCGAGGGTTTTTCAATCTTGGCCATCACACCAGCGCGACCCTTGACCAGCCGCTGTGCCTCAGCCACGTCTTCGGCGCGCTGCACGAATGAAAGCGCAATCCAATCAACACCCAAAGAGGCTGCCGCCTCAAGATCAGCGCGATCTTTTTCAGTCAGCGCCGGTATAGGCAACATCGTATCTGGCAGGTTCACGCCCTTACGATCAGATAAAGTGCCGCCATAGATTACGGTGGTTTCAAGTCGCTCAGCTGCTGCTTTTAGAATTTGCACCCGCATACGCCCATCATTCAACAAAAGGTTTTCACCGATCTTAGCGCCAGCGAAAATTTCCGGATGCGGAAGACAAACCCTTTTCTCATCGCCAGGTGCCGGATTGGTATCAAATATGAATACGTCACCCGCCTTCAGCACAACTTGTTTGTTAGCAAAAGTTCCGATGCGAATTTTGGGGCCTTGCAAGTCGGCGAGAATGCCAATGGGTCGGTTCACTTTTTTTTCGACTTGTCGAATATATCCGTGCAACTCGCGCAGCATTGGGTGGCTCGTATGGCTCATGTTGATGCGAAACACATCAACTCCAGCTACATAAAGTTTTTCGATCATCTCAGCAGTGCCAGACGCAGGGCCGAGGGTGGCAAGAATTTTGACTTTACGATTACGGTGCATACGAACTCTTGATTGTTATGGTTTGGCTGGATCAGCCGCAGGAGCAGGTGCCGCCGCTGGTGGTGTCACTGGAGCATCGGGCGCTGCCGGGGCAACTGGTGGGGTTAAGGCAACGGCTTTATCTCCGGTCAGATTGACTGTCCAATCCGGCTTATCTCCGGTATCAACTTCAAAGAAGCCTTGTTGCAGATATCCGCGCTCTTGGCATTTATCAAAGCCGCGAATGGTGAAAATCTTGTCTTTGATACACATCAGCGCCTTGCCGGGCCAAGCGCCAACTTTTTTGTCATCAACGGCATAAATATAGTAATACCGCGCAATCAAAGCACCCTTGAGAATGCCTGAGCAGGAGTTGGGCTTAACCGTCCACCACCCTTCAGTGGCCCAGCCTTCTTTGTCTTTATAACCGATAGCTATTTGCACAACGCTGATTGAATTATTGCAAAGTTTCAAATCGGCGCGCGCAGGTGCTGACGCCAAGCTTGAAAATGCCAAAGCGAAAGCTGCGGCCGTAATAATCTGTTTCATGCCTTTGGTCTCCTCAAGCCGCTTTCTCCTTGAGCATTTGAGCAATTGTGGGGCAAAGCCCATTGAAAGCAATGAACTAATGGATTCTGTCCTTGGCCACAAGCCCCAGCATCAATGAGGCGCGACCGCAAAATGCAACTGTGGATGAGTTGAGGCCTGCCTTGGCGGAAAGCATTCGAACGCCTATGTAATATTCCATGAAGCTGGATGACAAAACCAACATGGAGCTTGAGGCCGCTGCTTTTCGCAGGTTGATGGAGCATTTGCGCAGCCGCACTGACGTGCAAAACCTTGATTTGATGAATTTGGCTGGCTTCTGCCGCAACTGCCTGTCCAATTGGTATGAAGATGCCGCAAAGGCCAAAGGTTTAGACATCAGCCGCGCCGAGGCGCGCGAACATATTTACGGCATGCCGCA
>DATCEN010000324.1:0-5320 GCA_036510015.1 Aestuariivirga sp. | reverse complement strand
AAAAAACCCCGCCACAAACATATTGTCCGGATCATCAAAGACTTTTAGTGGCGGCCCAACTTGGGCGATCTCGCCACCGCGCATCACCACAATCTTGTCAGCCAAGGTCATGGCCTCCACCTGATCGTGAGTGACGTAGATGACAGTGGCGGCCAATGATTTATGCAGCCGCGCCAGTTCAATGCGCATGTGAACACGCAATTCTGCATCGAGATTGGATAAGGGCTCATCAAACAGAAACACATCAGGCTTACGCACGATAGCACGGCCAATAGCAACGCGCTGGCGCTGGCCACCAGAAAGTTCTTTGGGCCAACGGTGCATGAGCGTTTCAAGCCCTAAGGTCTTGGCGGCCTCATCGACACGGCGGGTGATTTCAGCTTTAGCGACGCCAGCAAAGCGCAACGAAAAGCCCATATTTTCGCGCACACTCATATGTGGGTAGAGGGCATAGGATTGGAACACCATGGCAATGCCGCGTTTGGAGGGTTCAGCCTCATTCATGCGCTTACCGCCAATGCTGATTTCGCCCGCTGAAATATCTTCGAGACCGGCAATCATACGCAGTAAAGTAGATTTACCACAGCCAGAGGGGCCAACGAAAACCACGAATTCCTTTGGTTCAATATCGAGGTTGACACCTCTGATCACCTCTACTGCACCATATGATTTATGCACCTCGCGAAGTTTCAAGCCGCTCATTTTAATGACCCTAAAAGACCTTGCACGAACTGTTTCTGCAAGACAAAGAAAATGACGAGTGTGGGAAGTGTAGCCAGCGTTGTTGCGACCATCACCACCCCGTAATCTGGTACATAGGCCGAGAGTAGTGAGGCAACGGCCAGCGTAAGAGTTTTGGTATCATTCGTTTGCAACACGATCAGCGGCCACAGATAGTTGTTCCAATTTGCCATGAAGATGATGATGGTGGCAGCGGCATAGGTGGAGCGCATCACCGGCACATAGATATACAAGAAAATCTGCCATTCATTTAGACCATCGACCCGGGCTGCGTCACGCAGTTCGGTGGGGAATGATTTTGTGGCTTGGCGGAAATAGAAAATCATAAAGATCGAGGCAATTGTCGGGATGATAACTGCTGTGTGTGTGTTGATGAGATGCAACTTCGCCATGATGACGAAAAGCGGAATCATCAGAGCTGCAAAGGGAATGCTGAGCATGGCCAAAAGGCCCGCGAATATGCGGTCGCTTAATTTGGAGCGGAAAATCTCAAAGGCGTAGCCAGAAAGCGATGCGACGACCAAAGTCAGAGCCGTGGCAATAACCGCGATTTTGGTGGAATTGTAGAACAGCTGGACCAGATCGACCTGTTGGGTCAGCTTGACGATGTTGTCGAACAAAGCGTGGCCTGGGGTGACCTTGCCGCTCTGGATGTCGGATGAAATGTTGGTCGCACCCAGCATCAGCCACAGAAACGGAAAGACCGAAACAAAGGCAGCGATGCTCAGCAGCGCATAGATCATTATCCGGTGAAGTCGCCTGTTCATGATCGCCGCCTGTCGCGCGCCACCACGAACTGGATGAAGCTCAGGATCATGACCAGTAACACGATCACGTAGGAGACCGTGGCGGCATAGCCAAAGCTCGGCATGAATTTGAAGGAGAGCTGATAGATATAAAGCGAAAGTGTCAGCGTTGCGTTCGCCGGACCGCCCAAGGTGATGTTATTGACCTCGTCAAAGAGCTGAAGCGTGCCGATTGTTGACGTGACGGTGGTGAACAAGATCACAGGCTTGAGTGCCGGCAAAGTGATTTTGACGAATTGCGCCCAGCGCGGAATACCATCAATTCGTGCGGCTTCATAAATCGAAGGATCAATGTTTTGCAGCGAAGCGAGAAAGAAGATCATGTTGTATCCGGTCCAGCGCCATGTGATGGCGAGGATGATCAAAGTCTTCGCCCAGAACGCGTCGCTAAGCCAAGGGATCGGCTGATCCACAATGTGCAGGGCTTCGAGAAAGTGGTTGACCACGCCGTCAAACGCGAACATCGATTTGAACAGGACTGAATAAGCGACCAGCGAGGTGACGCAGGGCAAAAAGATCGCAGTGCGGAAAAGCGCACGACCTTTCAGGCTTGGGTCATTCAGCGCTACAGCCATCAGCATAGCCAGCGTAATCATGATAGGCACTTGCACGACGAGCAGGGTCAGCGTGTTGAGGAGCGCTTGCTGAAAGACGGCGTCCTGAGTCAAGCGCCACATATTGGCGGAGCCGCCGAAGGAAAAGTTCATGCCTTTGCCGACCTGCAAGCTCATCCACAGGGACGACAGGATCGGATAGACCATGAAGAAGGCAAGCAACGTCAAAGCTGGGCCCTTGAAAAGCCAACCTGTGAATGTGGTTTTGCCTGGAGCCTGCGCCATCACGTGAACTCGAAAAGGGTGGGGCCACGCGGCTTTCACCGCGCAGCCCCAGAGCGTTTTGACTTTTTTCCGAAAAGTCAAAATCGCCCCGGAGTTAAATTGGATCAACTTTTGCAAGTTGATCGGGGAGGATCACTGCATCTGTTGCTTCAACTGCGCATCAATGGCTTTAATGGCATCATCAACCGAACCGCCCTTGGCAAGACCAGCAATTTGAGCATCAACTGCCGCGTCAGCTTCATTGGTGAAGGTGCCGTAACTGACAGACGGAATTTGAGCAAGCCAAGTGCTGAAATTCAACCAAACCGGTTCTCCACCAAAAAAGGCATCGCTGGCTTTAAACGCATCACCTTCACGTGCTGGTAGATAGGTGCCAAATGCGCCCTGGCCAATCAGGATCTTTTGGTAGAAGTCTTTGTCCTTGCCCCATATTTGGGCGAGGAAATCAATCGCAGTGGCTTTGTTTTTGGCTGAAGACAATACATACCAGCTAGAGCCGCCAAGGTTGGAGGCATTGACAGCGCCCTTCACACCGTCGATGCGAGGCGTTGGGGCGACGGCCCATTTGCCGGATTGATCGGCGACAGACTTGATGGTTCCCGTGATCCAAACGCCGGTCACGGTTGCGGCAATCTGGCCTGAGGTGAAGCCACCAGTATAATCAGCCCAGCCAGAGACTGGCTTGTAGATGCCCGATTGCATAAGCTTGGCATATTGTGTTAGCGCGGCTTTGAAAGTTGGGCTGGTGATATCAGATTTGCCGTCTGGTGTGAAAAACCATCCGCCTGCGGATTGCAGCATGATGCGAAATATACCGTCGTCATTCAGGTCAAGATCCAGCATCTTGTGGCCGGTTTTGGCTTCAACGGCCTTGCCGATTTCAATCAACTTATCCCAAGTGATATTATTCATATCTTCGGCTTTGTAGCCAGCTTGCGCAAGATAGTCTGAACGATAAAAGAGACCTGTATCGCCTGAGTCAAATGGCAACGAGTAAGTTTTACCGGCCACTGTGGATAGTGCCACCTTGTATGGGGCAAAGTTTTTATAATCGATAGCCTTGGTGTCTGATAATGGTTCAAAATCTTTGGTGAACGACTGCAGATATTTTTGAGCGCCGTAGTCCTCGATCAATACGATGTCGGGCAGGCCGTCAGTGGTGCCCGAAGAGAGCTGAGCCTGGAGCTTTTGTTCCAAGTCTGCCTTGGCAAAATCGACAACATTGATGGTAAAGCCTGGATGCAACTTGGCATAACGATCTGCCGCTTCCTTCATCGTTGCACCGTTAAACTCTTTATCCCAACACCAAACGGTAACTGTGTCTGCGGCTTGTGCGGCAGTAACAGCAAGTAAGCTTATACCTGCAAAGGCAGCAGCAATTACGCTGCGCCTGTTGAACGCATATTTCTTCATGTTTCTCTCCCATTTCAGCTTCGTGTGAGTTGAGCTGATGGGCAAGCCTAGGCAGAAAATCGAAACGTTGCAAGATGTTTAGTAAATATTTACTACGGCTTCGCGGCGCGCCCGGGTTTTCTTGTGCTGCCGCGCCAGATTAACTGTGAGGCAAGTGCGACTTGTTTGCCAATGCTGCGCCCGCCCGCTCGCTCGAGCAACATATCAACAGCTGTTTCACCGATTTCTTCAGCTGGCAGGCGGATTGTTGACAACGGCGGATGCAGAAATTGCGCTACTGAAATATCGTTAAAGCTGGTGACGGCAATGTCCTTACCGATTTCGATGCCGCGCTCATGAAGGGCGCGGTAAACGCCCACCGCCATATTGTCGCTGGCTGTCACAATGGCATCTGGTCGCTTGGGGCGCTTCAATAGTTTAAGCGCTAACTCGTATCCACTTTCCTCATTATTGCGCGCGATCAAGCAGAGCTTTTGATCAAACAGGCCGCGCTTCTTGGCCCATTCAATATAAGTGCGACAGCGCACTTCGCCGTAAGGTCCCACACCTCGGCTATTAGCCCAACCAATGAAAGCAATGCGCCGATAGTCCATAGCAAATAGGGCATTCATCAATTTGAGCGTTGCATGCACGAAATCATTTTGAACGCTGTCATATTCATCTGAATCAGGGCAAAAATCAGCGAACACAAGGTGGCGGCAATTGCTGGCTAACCACTCAAGTCCGCTTTCGCGGTAGTGGCCGACGACAATCACGCCAAAGGCTTTGCGCAACACTGCGGGATTGAGGGGGCCATCATTGCTATAGAGTTTGGCGATTTCGATGCCATGCCTTTGACAGCGGCGTTCGACGCCAAGCCTAAGCCCAACATAGTAAGGGTCGATCAATTCTTGGTCAGGGCTGAGGGAATGAACCAGAATTATTTTACCGATTTGGCGCTCGAGATTTTTCTTACGCCGGCGCGGCGTTTCGTAGTTTAGCGCCTCGGCTTTCTCAATAATTGCGCGACGCGTTTCTGCCGTTACCGATAATGTGGAATCAAAATTCAATACGCGAGAGACGGTGGCGCTAGACACTCCTACAGCTTTGGCGATTTCGCTCAGCGTAACCATGACTTCCCCACAATGGGTTAGCCTTAGGCCAAGCTTGCATCATGAGTCAAAAGCGCATTCAGCAAGACCTGTGCGCCGGCGGCACATTCTTCCTGTGTGGTGGACTCCGCTTCATTGTGTGAAATGCCGCCCAAGCAAGGAACAAAGATCATCGTGGTGGGGGCAACGCGGGCGATATAAGCGGCATCATGGCCAGCACCTGACGCCATTTCGCGGGATGTGAAGCCGGCTTGTGCTGCACCTTGGGCCACGCATTTCACCAGTTCTGGTGCAAACTTCACGGCAGGCGAATTCCAGATACGCTTTTCCTCAAAGGTGACTTTTGCTTCTGCGGCGATCTTTGGCAGCGCGGCGCGGAAGGCTTTTTCCATTTTGTCCAAAACCGCTTCGTCGGGGTGGCGAAGATCGA
>DATCEN010000323.1:0-6108 GCA_036510015.1 Aestuariivirga sp. | reverse complement strand
TCGGCGTATAACTTCTGATCAAAATCAATTGATGCATTGATCTTGCTCATTATGGCATCAGGGCCCTTGGCAAAGCGGCCGCCCCACATTTTATTGGTCATCGAGAAACCTTATTCGCCTTGGAGTAGTGCTAGCATGAATAAAACCACTTTAACCGCTCTTTTGGCCGTCGTCCTTGTTGGTCTTGGCATTTACTTGTTCACCAGCCCTGATGGCAAGGTGAAGATTGGGCCAGTGGCGGAATCTGGTGCGGGGATGGCTGCTTACATCGCGCAAGCCACACCCAAGGAACTGCCCGCTTTAAGCTTTGCTGATGGCATGGGGGTTCCCAAAGATAATGCGGTTTTTAAGGGCAAAGTGACGTTGTTGAACCTCTGGGCCACTTGGTGCGCGCCTTGCCGCAAGGAAATGCCGGAATTGGCCAAGCTTCAGCGCGAACTGGGTGGAGCTGATTTTCAGGTAATTGAGTTGAGCGAAGATTTTAAGGGCTATGCTCCGTCATGGGATTTTCTGAAGCAGGTGGGGGCACAGAATTTGACGCTTTATGCCGATGCTAAGGGCATGGCACTGGACGCTTTGCGCGCGCCCGGCCTGCCGGTAACGCTGTTGTTAGATAAGGACGGCCGCGAAATTGGCCGCTTATTGGGGCCAGCGCCTTGGAGTTCTGATGAGGCCAAAGCGCTTATCAAAACCGCTTTAACCAAGTGATCATTTCACCGGAATGAAAATCTCGATTCTGTCGTCGCCCTTGTTGAAGCCCTCACCGTAAACTTCAAACTGTGGGCCTTGGGCCAATTTGAGTTTTGCAGCGGGCAGCCACTCATCGAATATCTTGCCCCAGGTTTTGGACAGGCCTGCAATATCGCCCTCATGCAGAAACACGGCTGTGCGCCGCGCGGCGATGGTGAGGGTGTACATGTAACCGGGCACTTGGCCCGGGTCTTTCACTTCCACGGCGCACATATAATCCATCATTCCGCCGCCGAAAGAATGGCACACGCCATAAGCGTTGAAGCCCACTTGGCCCTCGATCTTGCCAAAATCCTGCATGAAGCTTTCCCACAGCAGCTTGATGCCGGACGACGGGCCAATAGGGAAGGTCTTATTCCGTCCTGCGAGAGTGAGGGGCGGTGTGGTGAGGATGCGGATGGGTTGAGGCATGATTGGATTTGTAACCGATTCCCTTCCGTCCGTCATTCCCGCGAAGGCGGGAAGCAAGGTTCTTATCGTGAGTTCGTTGCGAAGAAGCTGGGCCCCTGCCTTCGCAGGGGTGACGGAGCGAGGGCGAGGTGCGCGGCTAAATCTAAATGGCTGCGCGGAAATCATGCCTGCCGCTTGACTCCTTGTTCCGTGATCGTTCTAATCTGCGTGTGAGAATCGTTTTAGGAGAATTCACATGAAGGAACCTGGACTTGACCAGCCTCTGCCGTCATCCCGATGATCGGGATCGCCACAATGCGTTCAACTACCGCAATGGATCAATCGCCCCACCATGGCCGGACTTGATCCGGCCATCTCAGTTCAACCAACAAAATAGATCACGTGTCGTGGCACGGGATGACGGGCTAGTTTGGATATGGTAGTTAGAAGCGATGAGATTTGCCAAAATAATCGCGTCTTCATCTGTATTACTTGGGCTTATGTTCCCGATTTCTACTATTGCGGGCGAGTCGGACGTTAAGGCTTTTCAAGCCATTTATGACGAGTGGCACGTCGTTCTTGGCCAGCGTGATCACGACAAGATGTTGGCCTTTCTCGCCCCTAATTTCGTGAGCATTGATTTGTCTGACAAGACTGAAACGGCCGGGAAAATGTTAACTGATATCGAATCAGTTCCCAAAACAGCGGAGCCGCGGCCTCGCATGACAACTGTTTTGAGTGCCTTTGGCGATGGCAAGGTTGAGCAAGTCGAGCAATCCTATCACCACATAAAAGTTGTGACTGATGGAGCTGGGGTTCAGACTCGTCTCGAATTCAACACCAGATCGCACGACACATGGGAATTCATTGGTGGAAAGTGGCTCCTAAAAAGTACTAGAACCGATGAAGTGGAGACGAAAATGGATGGTGTTGAAATTTTACATCAGAAGCGTCCCGCCACCTAAATTTGACTCCTCCCCCCGTTTCCCCTATGTCCCCGCTTATTCAAGACGGTTCCATCGTCAAATGGGTTGTTGCACATGGGGTTTTCATTCCCGGGAGGCATTGATCCAACATCCGGCAGCGCGTGGCGCCCCCGGGTGTTGTTTTCGTTTTGCGGTGTGTTTGAGCATGCGGCGCATGGTCACCCTTCTCCCATCGGGAGAAGGTGGCGCGTGGCGCCGGATGAGGGGTTTGTCGCAGGCTTGGAGCTTAACACTTTGGCTCTGAGGCAACGGCAAGACCCTCATCCGCCCTTCGGGCACCTTCCCCCAACGGGGGAAGGGCGAGTCGGGCGGGTGATGGAAATGAAGAAGAGAAAGCATGTTTGAGACCTTAAGCGAGCGCCTTTCTGGCATATTCGACACACTCACAGGCCGTGGCAGCCTGTCGGAGGCGGATGTCGATGTGGCGATGCGCGAGGTGCGCCGTGCGCTGCTTGAGGCTGACGTTGCATTAGAAGTCGTCAAATCCTTCACCGAAAAAGTGCGTGAGCGCGCGGTGGGTGCGGATGTTGTAAAATCCATCAAGCCCGGCCAGATGGTGGTGAAGATCGTTCACGACACTTTGGTGGAAACGCTTGGTTCAGATCAATCTGCTTTGAACCTGCGCGCCAGCCCACCTGTGGCCATTCTCATGGTGGGCTTGCAGGGTTCAGGCAAAACCACCACCACGGCAAAAATCGCCAAGCGTTTGCTCGAACGTGAAAAGCGCAAAGTGTTGATGGCCTCGCTGGATACGCGCCGCCCAGCTGCGCAAGAACAGCTGCAAATTCTCGGCAAGCAAGTCAAAGTCGATACGCTGCCAATCATCAAGGGCGAAAGCCCCATTCAAATCGCCAAGCGCGCCATGAGCGAAGCCCGCAAGGGAGCTTATGATGTAGTTATGCTGGATACGGCTGGTCGCCTACACATTGATGAAGAGCTGTTGGCTGAGGCCGCTGCGGTGCGCGATATTGCCAAGCCAAAAGAGACTTTGTTGGTGGCGGATTCACTCACGGGCCAAGACGCGGTGAATTTGGCGCGGGCCTTCGACGAAAAGATTGGCATCACGGGCATTGTGCTGACGCGTATTGACGGTGATGGCCGTGGAGGTGCCGCACTTTCGATGCGCGCTGTAACCGGCAAGCCGATTAAGCTTTTAGGCACCAGCGAAAAAATGGAAGGGCTGGAAGACTTTCATCCTGACCGGATCGCTGGCCGCATCTTGGGCATGGGCGACGTTGTCTCGCTGGTTGAACAAGCCGCGCAAAATATCGATCATGAAAAGGCGCGCAAAATTGCCGAGCGGATGCGTAAAGGCGCGTTTGATCTGAATGATTTGTCCGATCAGCTTAAACAGATTCAAAGCCTTGGCGGCATGGGCGGTGTGATGAAAATGCTGCCGGGCATGGGCAAAGTTCAAAAGCAGCTTGAAGGCGTTGATCTCGACAAAACTGTTTTTAATCGCCAGCTGGCAATCATCGGTTCGATGACCAAGCAAGAGCGGCGCAATCCAAAAATCATTGATGGCAAGCGCCGCAAGCGCATCGCCGCAGGCAGCGGCACCAAGCCTGAAGACATCAATAAACTGCTCAAAATGCATGCGCAAATGGCCGATATGATGAAGCAGATGGGCCAAGGCAAAGGTCTTCTCGGCAAGATGATGGGTGGCAAAGCCATGCCGTCAGAAGCAGAGATGGAAGCCATGCAGAAAGAGCTTGCTGGAATGGATCCCGCATCTTTGCCGCCAGAGCTGCGCGATATGATGAATTCTGGCGGTGACTCTTTTGGTGGTGGCGCAGGTGCTGCACCTAAAATGCCGGATATGAATGAGCTGATGAAAGGCCTTCCTGGTGGAATGCCGAAACTTCCCGGCCTAGGAGGCGGGTTGCCGGGATTAGGTGGCCTCAATCCATTCAAGGGATCGGGTAAGAAGAAATGAATATCCCAACCCTTGAAACCAAGCGCCTGATCCTGCGCGAATGGCGCGAGAGTGACCTAAAGAATTTTGCCAAGTTCAAGATGAACAAAGAAGCGGCACAGTATGTGATGCCTAATGAAACCGTGGCTGAGGCATGGCGTGCCATGGCCTATATGGCAGGCCATTGGTTGTTGCGCGGTTTTGGCAACTGGAGTGTCGAACATCGCGAAACAGCTGAGCATATTGGCTATTGCGGCCAATACTATCCGATGGAATGGCCAGAGCCCGAAATTGGCTGGTGCATTTATCCTGAGTTTCAACATCGGGGTTTCGCAACGGAAGCTGCCGCCGCCGCGCTCAATTATTCCTATGAAAAACTGGGCTGGAAAACAGCGATGAGTTTGATTGCCAAAGGCAATGCGCCCTCAGTCGCCTTGGCCACACGCCTTGGCGCAACCTATGAGTCCCCAATTCAATATCGTGGTTTTGATTGTGGAATTTATCGACATCTCAACCACAAAGACTTTCACGCCCATTCAAAGGAGAAATTAAAATGGCATTGAAAATTCGTCTGGCTCGCGCTGGCACCAAGAAACGTCCTTACTATCACATCGTCGTTGCTGCGGCGACTTCACCGCGCGATGGCAAATATATCGACGTGATCGGTATGTTCAATCCGATGCTGCCAAAAGATTCAGCTGAGCGCATGAAGCTGGACACCACCAAAGCCGCTGACTGGTTGAAGAAGGGTGCTCAGCCAACCGACCGTGTACTGCGTTTTCTCGACAAGTTGGGCGTGATGAAGCGCGAAGCTCGCAATAATCCAAACAAAGCCAAGCCCGGCAAAAAACGCACTGAGCGCGAAGCTGCTGCGGCGAAGAATGCTGAAGCTGCCGCTGTGGCCGCAGAAGCTGCCAAAGCTGCTGCCGCTGAGGCCGCCGCTGCTGCGGCTGCTGCACCTGCTGAAGCACCTGCGGCTTAATGTTTATGTCCTCTCCCGCAAGCGGGCGATGACACGATGATCCACGTTGCCACCATTATCGGTGCGCATGGTATCAAGGGGGAAGTGAAGTTGAGGAGCTTCACTTCCGATCCCAAAGCCTTTGCTACATATGGTCCGCTCATTTCCAAAGATGGGGGGAGTTTTGAGATAAAGATGATCCGTGCACAGATCAATGATTTCATCTGTGTGCTGACGAATATAGCAGACCGCAATGCCGCCGAAGCTTTGCGCGGAACCGAGTTGTTTGTGGCGCGCGAGAAATTGCCCGCCTTGAAGCAAGGCGAGATTTATCTCTACGACGTTCAAGGCAAGCCAGCGGTGGCCGCGGGAAAAGACCTTGGCCGCATTGTTGGCTTTCAAAATTTTGGCGCAGGCGAATTGATGGAGTTGGAAGGCGGGATGTTGATTCCAGTTTCCTCCATTACCTCAGTTTCTGATATGGTTACACTCACTCTGCCAGAAGGTTATTTGAACGAAGAATGACATTCAACGCCGCCATACTCACACTTTTTCCGGAGATGTTTCCTGGCACGCTGGGGCATTCTCTGGCGGGCAAGGCGCTGCGCGACGGCAAATGGGGTTATGAGGCGGTGGATATTCGCACCTTCGCTACGGATAAACACCGCACGGTTGACGATCACTTAGCTGGCGGCGGTGCTGGCATGGTGTTCAAGCCGGATATTCTGGCTAAGGCCATTGATGCCACGCGGCATACGGGGCCGCGTCTGTTGATGAGCCCACGCGGGGCACCGCTCACGCAGGCACGCGTGCGTGAGTTAGCGGCCGGCGAAGGCTGTATGATTATCTGCGGCCGTTTTGAAGGTATTGACCAGCGCGTGATTGATGCACGTGGCCTCGAAGAGGTTTCGGTGGGCGATTATGTGCTCTCAGGTGGTGAGCCTGCAGCACTTACGCTGCTTGACGCTGTCATCCGGCTTCTGCCGGGGGTTATGGGGCATGATCAATCTCATGCCGAAGAAAGCTTCGAGGACGGGCTCTTGGAATATCCGCATTATACCAAGCCAAATGTCTGGGAAGGCCTTGAAATTCCAGCGATTCTCCAC
>DATCEN010000322.1:0-5143 GCA_036510015.1 Aestuariivirga sp. | reverse complement strand
TGCAACTGGCAACCGCCTCTAAGGACTTACATACTTACAAACTAACGCAAGTCCTGAGGGATACTCAACTTGGATGCAGGGGGCCCGGCCAATTACAGGGCTTTGAGGGGCTGGGGGGCTTTAACAAAGCGAACTGGCCGGGCTGTCGAGGCAACGCTCATTTTGTGCTCCTGCATTTTGTTAAGACTTGGGCGAATTGAGGCAAAAATGGGATATCTTCACCTCTTGCGAATTTGTCATCCCAGTCGCATGTTACAGCTCAATGACGATTGGCGATCATACAGGCTCACAAGTGGTGCGGTTTCCACAAAAATCGCAAAAACCTGTGGTTTTTGACAGGCGTGAGCTTGGCCAGTTGATGGGGCTCTATGGCAGGCGGGTGGCGGAAGGCGAATGGCGTGACTATGCCATGGATTTTGGTGCCACGACAGCGCGCTTTGATATTCACCGTAGAGCCTCTGAACAGCCGATCTATTCGGTAGTGAAAACCCCTGAACTGAGTGCCAAGGGCGGCTTATTTCAGGTGGTGGCGCAAGGTGGATTGATCCTAAAGCGTGGCAATGATCTCACCCAGGTTTTGCGCGTGTTGGAGAAAAGGCCGAAGTTGCAACCAGTTTAAAACAAAAAACGCCGCTGGTTACCCAGCGACGTTTTACAATCTTTTAAATTCAATGGTTTAGCGACGATCGCCAAACAGCCGCAGCAAGCTCAGGAATAGGTTGATGAAGTCGAGATAGAGCCGCAGCGCACCCATGATAGCCGCTTTGCCAAGCGATGCTTCGCCGCTGGTTGAATAATACATCGTCTTGATCTGCTGGGTGTCCCAAGCGGTGAGCCCAGTGAAAAGCAACACACCGATCACCGAAAGCGCAAAGTTCATAGCCGAGCTTTGTAAAAAGATATTGACCAAACTGGCAATAATGAGGCCGATGAGGCCCATGAACAAAAATGAGCCGAAGCCCGTCATATCACGCTTTGTGGTGTAACCATAAAGACTAGTAGTGGCGAAGGTGGCGGCCGTTATAAAGAACACGCGCGCGATCGAACCGTGGGTGTAAACGAGGCCCAATGAAGCAAAGCTCATGCCCATCAGTGCTGCGTAGACCCAAAAGCCTAGTTGGGCCGTTCCAACGCTCATCCGTTGAATGCCAAAAGACAGGAACATCACCAGGCCTAGAGACGCGATAATGAGCACCCACATCAATGGGCCGTGAAATACAGCGTTGCCGAAGGCGGTCAACGTTAAGGGCTGCTCAGAAGCAACTGCCATGTTGTAGGTGCCAATGGCCGAGGCGCCGGTCAGGGCAAGGCCACCAGCCATATAGTTATAAACTTTCTGCATATAGGCGCGAAGCCCCTGATCTATACCAGTGCTGCGCGCACCAGCTTGGGGATAGCCACGAAAATCTGACATTGGTCGTCTCCTGTATTTGATTGGAATATGGGCTTGGGGCCGCCCAGAATCAAGGGATGAGCGCGTTTATCGCTTGGGCTAAGGTTAAGTCCTTTTGTGTCACACCGCCAGCCGAATCGGTAGTGAGGATCACATCCAACTTGTTATAGGCATTCGTCCATTCTGGGTGATGATCCATTTTTTCGGCAATTAATGCGACGCGCGACATAAAGCCAAAAGCTTCATTGAAGTCTTTGAACTTAAAGCTTTTGTGAATGGCGTCACGCCCCGCCACATAGGCCCAACCAGGTGGCAAATTAAGCATAGGCTGAGCCATAAGCTTCCTCCACTGCATAGGGGCCACCGCCGCGCGATGGCTTTGATGAAAATAACACGAAGCGTTCGATTTCAAAGGGTCTGGAGCGATAAAGCGCATGGCTTTCAATAAAATTACGTAACGCCAAAGGATCAGGGTCACGCAATCTGGCCAGCGTTATATGTGGGATATATTTGCGACCCTCTGGTTCAAGCCCCAAGGATTGGCAGATACGTTCATGCGCCATTTGAAGGCGGCTTAATTCTGGGTTTTCTTCGATCCGCGCAATAATTGCATGAGGCCTATTGCCGCCAAAAACGTCAATGTTTTTTATGCGAATTGAAAATGGCTTGCTATAACTTTCACCTAATGCTTGTGCCACTTCGCCACCAAGATAGTGATCAATATCGCCGATAAAGCGCAATGTGATGTGGAAGCTTTCACGGGAAATCCATCTGGCCCCCATCACGCCGCCTTGCATAAAGTTCAAATCCAACGCGATATCAGGGGGCAGCTCTAAGCCGGTGAACAAGCGCATCATGGTGAAGCCCTCCCGTTCTTCGCTGCCAATGTAGCAAGCGACGAATCAGACTTTATATCAATGGTAGATTATGGCAACTTACTAACGAAGCTTGCGACAACCGGTTCTAAGTGCTGAACGATGATGGCTAAGCCTGCATCATTGGGGTGCATGGCATCGGCTTGGTTCAGTGTAGGGTCGGCGGCCACACCTTCTAAATAGAACGGATATAGTGCGGCACCATAATCTGCTGCTAGCTTGGGATAAATAGCATCGAATTTAGTTTGATAATCGATACCCAAATTAGGCGGTGCTTTCATCCCAAGGATCAGCACCGGAAGATTTTTGGCTTTGGCTTTATCCATAATCTCGCGCAGTGCCTTATCAGCGCCTTGGGGTGGCAGGCCGCGAAGCGCATCATTGGCACCAAGTTCGAGAATAATAGCTTTAACACCAGGTGTGAGTGACCAATCCAAACGTGCCGCTGCTTGGGCTGCTGTATCACCAGACACACCAGCGTTAATGATGGTGATGTCCTTGCCGTCTTTGCGCAGTGCGGATTGAAGCACATCAGGCATGGCATGGCCTGCCTCTAAGCCATAACCAGCAGTGAGACTATCGCCCAAAGCCAGAATGGTGGTGCCGGCTTGCACAGGTAGCACAATCAAGATTGTGAACAATAGGGCGATGAAATGACGCAACATCCACCTTATATCTGGCTTTGATTCGGATTACACAAGAGCATGACCGAGATTTTAAACCTTAATAATGTTTCGCTTTCTTTGCCTTCACGTGCTGGCTTAGTTGAAATTCTAAAGAATGTTTCCTTTGCTGCCAGCCCAGGTGAGGCCATTGGTATTATCGGCCCGTCTGGTTCTGGCAAAACATCGCTGCTGATGGTGGCATCCGGCCTTGAGGCGGTGAGTGCTGGCAAGATTAAGGCTTGCGGCTTTTCATTTGATGGGCAAAGCGAACAGGCCTTGGCGCGCTTTCGCCGCGACAATATCGGCATCATCTTTCAATCGTTTCATCTCATTCCTACCATGACGGCGCTGGAAAATGTTTCCGTGCCGCTGGAATTTCGTGGCCGAAACGATGCCGCAGAAAAGGCCTCTGAGGCCTTGCAAAAAGTGGGCCTCGCCCACCGCCTTACGCATTATCCAAGCCAGCTATCGGGCGGTGAGCAACAACGCGTAGCCATCGCGCGCGCCATTGCGGCGGGTGCGAAGCTTTTGTTGGCAGATGAACCAACCGGCAATCTTGATCAAGAGACAGGCGCATCAGTAATTGATCTTTTGTTTGAAATGAAGCGCACTTCTGGGGCCACTTTGTTGCTTGTTACCCATGACCGTGCCTTGGCCAAGCGTTGTGACCGGATTTTGGAAGTGCGCGACGGGCATGTTTCCGAGGGTCATAAATGAACTTGCGGTTCAAGCTAGCGCTGCGCAATTTACGTTCAGGCCTGCGTGGGTTTTGGATTTTGCTATCTTGTCTCACGCTGGGTGTTTCGGCGATTGCCATCATCGGTTCATTGGCCTCATCCATTCAGCGCGGACTTGCCGAACAGGGCCAGCTATTGATGGGCGGCGATGTCGAGTTTTCATTGACGCAGCGCGAAGCAGCACCCGACGAATTGTCGTTTTTGCAGCAGCAAGGCAAAGTGAGCCACGTGGTGACGCTGCGCGCCATGGCGCAAGGTGCTACCGCTTCCACCTTGGTGGAATTGAAGGCGGTAGACCCTGTCTATCCGCTTTATGGCAAACTGGAACTTTCGTCAGGCACTATGCAAGATGCGGTGGTTGAGCCATTATTATTGCAGCGCCTTCACCTGCAATTGGGCGATGACATCAAGCTTGGCCAAAGCACGTTAAAAATTTCTGGTGTGATTGAACACGAGCCAGACCGCATTGCTGGTGGCTTTGTGTTAGGCCCGCGCGTGCTCATTTCGCAAGATGCATTAAAGGCAACAGGGTTGGTGCAACCGGGAAGTCTGGTCAATCACAGTTACCGAGTCAAACTGCCGGGCAATGCCTCGTTGACGCAAGACAAGGCCGTATTGGATTTGGCTAAGTCTAATTTCCCGGCCGCAGGCTGGCGTGGTCGTGCCACGGATAAAGCCGCACAGGGTGCCGATGAATTTGTTGGCAAGCTTGCGAGCTATTTAACACTGGTTTCCATCGCGGCCCTTGTGGTTGGCGGTGCTGGCATTGCCAATGCGGTTTCGGCTTTTGTGGCGCGCAGACAAAGCAGCATCGCGATTTTAAAAAGCTTAGGTGCCAGCAACACTGATGCCATAGCCATTTCACTCATTGAAATTTTGTTGGTGAGTGTGCTGGGGTTATGCCTCGCTTTGATTTTAGGTGCAGCAACACCCTATGTGGTGAAAACATTATTTGGTGCCATTATTCCACTGCCAATTTCTTTGAGCTTTGATGCCAAACCACTGCTGTTGGCCGCAGTTTTGGGTCTTCTGGTGACCACGGCTTTTGCTCTGTGGCCCTTGTCGCGGATCACCGCCATTAAAGGTGCTGAAGTTTTTCGCATGCAATCCAGTGCTGCAACGCGCCTGCCGCCTTGGCCGATGATTGGGTTGAGCCTTGGGCTTTTGGCTGTGGCCTCGCTGATTTGCATTTTCGCTTTTGATGATGCGCAAGTGACTTCGGGTTTTATTGGCGGCTTGGCTGTGGCCTATCTCGGTCTATGGGCGATTTCGGCCTTGCTGGTTTATGCTGCACAGCTTTTACCAAGGCCGAAAAATTTCATTCTGCGCCAGGCTTTCACCAGCCTTTATCGGCCAGGTTCAGGCAGCCGCTCGGTCATTATGGCGTTGGGCTTGGGGCTTGGCTTGTTTGTGACGCTGGCACTGACAGACCAGACCATCAGCCGCGAGATCAACTCTAATCTTCCGGCAACA
>DATCEN010000321.1:0-5191 GCA_036510015.1 Aestuariivirga sp. | reverse complement strand
CCAGCGCCCAACACATTATAAACTTCAATCGGAAAACCCTTGCCGATAATCCCACCTTCAAGCGAAGCTGGAATTGCAGCTGGATAAACCACACAGCCCATTGGCCCGCGCTTGAGCACAATTACGCCTTTGGAAATCTTGCGAATACGAACGAGTGCTTTTAGCGTGTTTGTGGTGCCGCCAGCGATATGTATTTCTTCTTCCGTGCCGATGATAAGATCACAGTCGGTCAGAATTTTTTGCAAGTGTGAAGTCACCTTGCTGCTTTTGATATAACGGCTCTCGCCTGCACCATGCCCAGCAAGGCCCCAAAGATTGGGGCGATAATCAATATCTATGATAATCCGGCGCTTGGCTTTCTTGGCGATCTTCATCGCCTTGCGCTGCGCTGCTGCGGTTCCCGCCTTGGCAAAATGCGTTCCCGTCACCAGCAGTGCCTTGGCCGATAGAATGAATTCTTTTTTGACGTCAGCTTCACATAATGCGGCGTCTGCACAATTATCGCGGTAGAAAATCAGCGGGAAGGTTTTATCATTTTCAACCGATAATAGAACCAATGAGGTGAGGCGTTCTTTGTCCGTCACAACACCCTTGGCTGAAACGCCTTCGCGGGCCAACTGCTCTCGCACAAATCGGCCCATCTGTTCATCGCCGACGCGGGTGATGACACCAGTCTTCAAACCTAGCCGCGCTGTGCCAATGGCGATGTTGGTGGGCGAACCACCAACCGATTTGGCGAAAGAGCCAATATCCTCAAGCCTTGCGCCAATCTGCTGGCCATAAAGATCAACTGAACAGCGGCCCATGGTGATGACATCAAGCTGAGGCAAAGACATGAAGTTTGATCCTTTATGAGGTGAACCCACTTATGCGAAAGCCTGCAAATGAAAGCAAGTTTGGCCGGCCATTACCCATCATAATGCCTCAGCGCTTGACATTGCACTGCAACATATCTATGTGACGGCCATCGCTGCTATAGCATAATGCCCAAACGACGACGTGAGGTGCTTTTTTAAAGCAACCAGCCAGGCAAGCAGCAAACAACTCTCCTTTCACGTGGGATGGTCAACCTCGCCAGCTTCAGGACAGCTCGCGTGGCCAAATCCCTTATGTTCCTGCGAAAGTATTATTTTGACTCAATTTACCGATCTCGGCCTTTCAGCGCCGATTCTCAAAGCCCTAGCCCAAGAAGGCTATGACACCCCAACGCCGATACAGGCCAAAGCCATCCCGCCATTGCTGGAAGGCAAAGACCTGCTTGGCATCGCCCAAACTGGCACCGGCAAGACAGCCGCCTTCGCCTTGCCGATTTTAGAGCATTTGGCAAAAAGCACAGAACGTGCTGCCAAAGGCACCGCCAAAGTTTTGATCCTCACGCCAACGCGTGAGCTTGCCGCCCAAATCGGCGAGAGCTTCAAGACCTATGGCCGTAATATAAAATTCTCCCGCGCCGTGGTTTTCGGCGGCACCTCCATAGGCAAGCAGATTGAGCTGTGCCGCGGTGGCCTTGATGTGTTGGTTGCAACACCAGGCCGCTTGGTTGATCTTATCGAACGCCGCGCCATCACCCTGTCTAAGGTTGAAATCTTCGTGCTCGATGAAGTTGACCAGATGCTTGATCTCGGTTTCATCCACGCCATTCGCCGCATTGTGTCGCTGATTCCTAAGAAGCGCCAAAATCTTTTCTTCTCGGCCACCATGCCAAAGGAAATCGCTGGCCTTGCCGCTGGTCTGTTAACCGACCCAGTGCGTGTTGAAGTAACACCTGCAGCCACCACCACTGAGCGCGTGAACCAATCGGTGATCCATGTTGACCAACCCGGCAAAATGGCTTTGCTCAATGAGCTGCTCAAAGACAATAACATGACGCGCACGTTGGTGTTTACAAGAACCAAGCACGGCGCTGATAAAGTTGTGCGTGCATTAGCTCAAGCGAATTACACAGCTTCCGCCATTCACGGCAACAAGAGCCAAGCCAACCGCGAAAAAGCCTTGGCTGGTTTTAAAAGCGGCAAGATCTTGGTGCTTGTGGCCACAGATATTGCAGCACGCGGCATTGATATTGATGGCGTGAGCCATGTGATCAACTTTGATCTGCCGCATGTGCCTGAATCTTATGTTCACCGCATTGGCCGCACGGCCCGCGCCGGCACTGAAGGTTCTGCCATTGCGCTGTGTGCTGGTGATGAGCGTTCATTGCTGCGCGATATTGAGCGCACCATCAGAATGTCCATTCCCGTTATGGTGCATCCACTGGGCAAGTCTGAAGTGCCACAAGGTGGTAAAGAACAGCGTCGCCCCAATGGCCGCGCCACTGCGCCTAAACAGCGTGAAGATCGCCCACACTCTGATCGTCCGCAATCTGATCGCCCAAAGTTTGAGCGTCCAACGCGCGAACGTTCAGATCGTCCGGCTTTTTCTGATCGCAAACCGCATTTTGAAAAACCTCATTTCGAAAAGCCAGCCCATGTTGATGCGGCATCGCAAGAGGCGCGTCAAGAATCTGCCAAAGAAGCCGCTCAGCGCGCCAATTGGACGCCACTGCAAGGTGAGCCAACCATCATGTATCAAAAGCCTAAGCCACGTGAGCCGCAAGCTGAGCGCCCTCATCAGCCATGGTTCAAGAAGAACGGTTTTGATAATAAGTTTGAAAACAAGCGCGGCGCAGGCCGTGGTGATTTCAAACCACGCGGTGATCGCCCAACGGGTGACCGCCCAACCGGTGATCGTCCGAAGTTTGGTAGCACTCCAACAGAAGGTGGCGGCGAAGCCCGTCCATTCAACAGCGAGCGCCCGCGCAAATCATTTGGCGATAAGCCTTTTGGCGCAAAGCCATTCGGCGGCAAGCCACGCTATGATAGAGGCGATAAGCCAGCTTTCAATCGTGACGACAAGCCTCGCACTGAAGGCGGCGAACGCCGTGATTTTGCACCACGCGGTGATGCAAAACCATTCAACCGCGACAATGGCCCACGCCAAGATCGCCCATTTAACAGCGACCGCCCGCATCAAGAACGTGGCGAACGCCCAGCTCACTTTGGCGATAAGCCGCGTGGAAATTTTGGAGACAAGCCTCGCGGAAACTTCGGCGATAAACCACGCGGTAATTTCGCTGGCGGCAAGCCACGCAACAAATTCCCCGGCGCTGGTAAACCAGGTGGTTTCAGCAAACCAACAGGCGGCACCTTCAAGCGCAAAGAACGCTCAGAAGGCTAAGCCATTTCACATACCTAACAAAAAAGCCCGCGAGCAATCGCGGGCTTTTTAATTTATGTACACTGCTCAGATTAAATGTGCGTGAGCCGCCACCGCTTTACCAAAAAAGCGCCATCGCATTTTGCAGCGTGAGGTAAAACCCCCAGAGCAGCGGGACACCGACCAGCGCCCAGCTCAGAACCAATTTAGTCGAATTATCTTGTGTTGAATCGCTCATTTTTTCGCCCCATCAGCTGTCATGTAAAAACGTTGGTCGACTGGCTTCATCAGCAAGTTGAGCACGAAGCCAACCACCAACAAACCAGCCATGATATACATCGTCACGGTATAGGCATCGGCCTTAGCGACACCGCTGTCGATTTGATATTGGCGAATATAATTCACCAACACCGGTCCAGCCACACCAGCCACCGACCAGGCGGTCAGCAAGCGTCCGTGAATGGCACCGACATAGCGCGTGCCAAACACGTCACGCAGATAGGCCGGGATCGTTGCAAAGCCGCCGCCATACATCGAAAGGATGATGGCATAGAACAATACGAATAGCGCGATGCTGCCGGATTTGCCGGTGGATGGCACCAAAGCATAGAGCGCAATACCAAGCGCAAAGAAGACAGCATAGGTCCATTTCCGTCCGATGAAATCGGATATCGAAGCCCAGAAGAAGCGGCCCACCATATTGAAGATGGAGAGCAGGCCCACAAACCCCGCAGCAGCGGCTGGCGTGATACGGCCGGGGAACATTTCTTGGCTCATCGCCGAGGCTTGGCCCAACACGCCGATGCCTGCTGTCACATTGAGACAAAGAACACCCCACAACAACCAGAATTGCGGTGTGCTTAAAGCATTATCAATGTGAACGTTATGCGTTGTCACCAATGCCGTCTGTGTTGTCGGCGCAGTCCAACCCGCTGGCGTCCAGCCATCAGCAGGCACACGCACCAAATAAGCGCCGATCATCATGAAAATGAAATAGATGATGCCAAGCACCACAAAGGTTTCCATCACGCCAATATGCGTTGGCGATGAAAACTGCTTCATCAGATAAACAGAAAGTGGTGAGGCAATGAACGCTCCGCCGCCAAAGCCCATGATGGCCATGCCTGTTGCCATGCCGGGCCGATCAGGAAACCAGGTAATCAAGGTTTTAACCGGCGAGATATAACCAAGCCCAAGGCCGATGCCGCCCAAAACGCCATAGCCAAGAAAGATGATCCACAGCTGGTGCAGATAAACCCCTAAGGCCGAAACCAGAAAGCCGCCACCGAAGCAACAAGCCGCCAAGGCCATGGCCTTGCGTGGGCCCACGCGGTCAAGCCAGGTTCCGCCGAAAGCCGCAGACAGACCGAGGAAAACGATGGCGATGGAGAAGATCCAGCCAAGCGATGCCAGGTTCCAATCATCAGCGGCTGAAGCCGTGATGCCCAGCAGCTTTGACATCGGCAAATTGAAAACACTGAAGGCATAAGCCTGCCCAATGCAAAGATGAATACATAGAGCGGCAGGTGGCACCAACCAACGGCTGAAGCCAGCGTCGGCCACCGTGTGTGACCGATCAAGCCACGAACCCGAATCTGACATAGACATTATTTCCCTCCCCATTTTTTGTTTTAAGCTAACGCTACGGCGCGGCGCAGCGCTTGGCAAGGTGAGTTCAGCAAACCAACAGGCGGCAGGTTCAAGCGCAAAGAACGCTCCGAAGGCTAAGCCATTTCATATATCCAACAAAAAGCCCACGATCACTCGTGGACTTTTTATTTTTGTGTTGAAACTACTTCGGGGATTCTCACGGCTTTCAGCCGCGACCGCTTCCATTCTTGGTTGGGTCTGCCATTTTATAGGTCTGACCCGAATGCGGAGTCGGAGGTAGAGGTTCACCTTTGGTAACGGTGCGCTCCACGCCCGTATGCCCGCCGCGCTGTCCAATAATTTCATATTGGCCAGAGCGAGTAGCGGTGGTGCCAGGCTTTATTGT
>DATCEN010000320.1:0-8433 GCA_036510015.1 Aestuariivirga sp. | reverse complement strand
TGACGCACAAGTACCAGAGTTCCACTCATTTCAATTCAATCCTAAAATGTCGTTCATATTGTAAAGTCCGGGCTTTTGGCCCTTGGCCCAGAGTGCGGCTTTGATTGCACCGCGCGCAAATAGCTCACGCGATTCAGCCACATGGCGCAGTTCCAAGCGTTCGCCATTGCCAGCAAAGATCACGGTGTGTTCGCCCACCACGCTGCCGCCGCGCAAAGTGGCAAAGCCAATGTCACCAAAATTACGTGCACCCGTGTTGCCATCGCGCGAGCGCACCGAATGTTCTTTCAGATTGATCTCGCGGCCATCGGCTGCGGCCTTGCCCAGCAGCAAGGCGGTGCCCGATGGCGCATCAATCTTCATGCGGTGGTGCATTTCTAAAACTTCAATATCAAAATCTTGGCCAAGGGCAGCAGCAGCGCGTTTTACTAAAGCGGCCAACATATTCACACCGAGTGAAAAGTTGCCGGTCTTCACGATTGTTGAATGCTTAGCCGCCGCTGCAATCTCCGCATCGCCCGCACCATCTATGCCGGTGGTGCCGATCACATGGATCTTGCCCTTGGTGAACTTTAAAAGTGACAGCGTGGCCTTAGGCACGGTGAAATCAATTATACCATCGCACGCGGCAATAACCGCGCTGGCGTCAGCGCTGATTGCTACGCCCAGCTTCTTTTCGCCAATCAACTCGCCATAATCAGAGCCAAGATGTGGGGAATTTGGTGCTTCCAGCCCACCAGCCAAAACGCAGCCTGGCGTGCTGTGAACGATCTTAGCCAGTTCGCGGCCCATGCGGCCAGCAGCGCCAGCGATAGCAAGTTTGAGTGTCATGAGTGTTTCATAGCAATCCTATGAGACGGTGGAAAGCCTCAAACATCCCAGGCCGGGCACCAAGCACCATCCACCAAGCGGCGGTTCTGATCTAATTTGCGAATGGCTGATATCTCTTCAGCAGAAAGTTCTAATTTACGGGCATCCCAATTGCTTTGAATGCGTCCACGATTGGTCGAGGATGGAATGACAATATGGCCCTCTGCCAGAAGGAAGGCGAGGCCCACTTGCTCAGGCGTTGCATTATGTTTTTTAGCAATGGCCACAAGCCCAGCACTTTCCGAAAGCTGCCCACGTGCCAGTGGGCAATAGGCCGTGATGGGAATGTCCTTGGCTTTGCAATAATCCACAATTGGCCGGTTCTGCATGAACACATGGCATTCAACTTGGTTGGTGGCGACAATATCTTTGCCCAAAATCCGCAATGCAGTGTTGACGTATTTTTTGGTAAAATTAGAAACGCCAATGGTCGTGGCAAGTTTGCGGTATTTAATTTCTGCGAGCTGGCTCAAATAATCGCTGGCTTCATATTTATCGCCAACGGACGGCCAATGAATAAGCAGCAAATCAACACGCTCCACGCCAAGCCGTTCAAGTGAGGCTTTCACATGCGGCATAACTTGGCCCGGCCCCAAATGTTCAGGCTGCACTTTCGTCGTAAGCCAAATCTCATTGCGTTTGACCTTGGAATTGGCAATCGCCTTGCCCACCTCGCGCTCATTGTCATACATCTCAGCAGTGTCAATATGGCGATAACCAATCTCCAAAGCGTCAGTCACGCTGCGATAAGCCACATCGCCGAGATGCCTGTAAGTTCCAAAACCAATGCGCGGGATGGGGGTGTTTTGTATCATTGACTTAGGCTAGCAAGATCTAGCCTGAAAAACCATCCCAAAAGGCCTTGGCCTTGGCAAAGAAGCCAGCCGACTCAGGTGAGTTTTGCCCTGAGTCTTTGTCGAACTCGCGTAGCAATTCCTTTTGGCGGCGCGTCAGGTTAACCGGAGTTTCCACCGAAACCTGAATATACATATCGCCATGCTGGGCCGAGCGCAGCACCGGCATGCCCTTGCCTTTAAGGCGGAATTGCTTATCGTTTTGAGCACCTTCGGGGATTGAAACCCGCGCTTTGCGGCCATCAATGGTGGGCACTTCAATCTCGCCACCCAAAGACGCAGTGGCCATGGAAATAGGCACTTCACAATAAAGATCTGCGCCATCACGTTTGAAGAATTCATGCGGCCGCATGGACAGGAAAATATAGAGATCCCCTGATGGCCCGCCGCGAAGGCCCGCTTCACCTTCACCAGCGAGGCGGATGCGCGTGCCATCTTCCACGCCAGCTGGAATGTTGACTGAGAGATTACGTTCTTTGGTGACACGTCCCTGACCATGGCAGGCTGTGCACGGGTCAGCGATCACTTGTCCACGGCCACCACAAGTGGGGCAGGCGCGCTCCACTGTGAAGAAGCCCTGTTGGGCACGAACCGCGCCAGCGCCACCGCACGTGCGACACGTGGTGGGCTGTGTGCCAGGCTTTGCACCTGAGCCTTTGCAAATCTCGCAAGCCACGGATGCAGGAACCCGCACTTGGGCGGCTTTACCTGAAAAAGCTTCGGTGAGATTGATTTCAAGATTATAGCGCAGATCACTTCCGCGCTGTGCACCGCTTGGCCCACGCCCGCGCTGTTGGCGGCCGCGATTTCCACCCATAAAATCCCCGAACAGGTCTTCGAAAATATCTGACATGGAAGAATTAAATTCAGGGCCGAACCCAGGGCCACCAGGCCCGCGCCCGCCACCTTGTTCAAAGGCTTGGTGGCCAAAACGGTCATAGGCCGCTTTCTTCTGCGGGTCCTTCAACACATCATAGGCTTCGTTTAACTCTTTGAACTTGGCATCAGTCTCACTGCTGCCGTGGTTGGCATCAGGATGCAGCTTTTTTGCTAAATTGCGATAGGCGGTTTTTAGCGCTTTTTCATCAGCACCTTTTGCAACACCCAGGATTTCATAATAATCGCGTTTGGCCATAGTGATCCAGAGTGCGGGGCCTCACGCAAAAACGCAAAGCCCCGCGCCCAATTACTTCTTCTTGTTCTTCTCGTCGATCTCAGTGAACTCTGCATCCAGCACGTCATCGAATTTATCGCGCGGACGATCCTTGTCCTCTTCATCATCCAGATGATCATTGTCTGGTGCGCCTGAATGTGGCTCTGGTCCAGCGCCACCACCTTTGTAAAGCTGTTCGCCCAGCTTCATTGAAAGTTGCATAAGGGCTGTGGTTTTGGTTTTCATCGCCTCTTCGTCATTGGCATCGATTGAAGATTTGAGATCAGCAATAGAAGCTTCAAGCGCAGACTTGTCAGATTCAGGCACTTTATCGCCAGCATCCTTCAATGTCTTTTGCGTGGAATGGATCAAGCTTTCGGCCTGGTTTTTAGTTTCCACAGCGTCCTTACGCTTCTTATCTTCAACTGCATTGGCCTCAGCATCCTTGACCATTTTTTCGATTTCAGCATCAGACAACCCGCCTGAGGCTTGAATGCGGATCTGTTGCTCTTTGTTCGTCGCCTTATCCTTGGCAGACACGTTGACGATACCGTTGGCGTCAATATCGAAGGTAACTTCGATTTGAGGGATTCCACGTGGTGCAGACGGAATGCCCATCAGGTCAAACTGGCCGAGCGATTTGTTATCAGCCGCCATTTCACGCTCACCTTGGAACACGCGGATGGTAACCGCCGTCTGATTGTCATCAGCGGTTGAGAACACTTGGCCCTTCTTGGTTGGGATTGTGGTGTTACGATCAATCAACCGCGTGAACACGCCGCCCAAGGTTTCAATGCCAAGTGACAGTGGTGTCACGTCAAGCAACAACACGTCTTTGACTTCGCCTTTGAGAACGCCGCCTTGAATAGCAGCACCAATGGCCACCACTTCATCAGGGTTCACACCCTTATGTGGCTCTTTGCCAAAGAACGATTTTACGATTTCAATCACTTTGGGCATGCGGGTCATACCGCCCACCAAAACCACTTCGTCGATTTGGGCTGCTGAAACACCAGCGTCCTTCAAGGCTTGGCGGCAAGGCTCAACCGTCTTTTGGATGAGATCATCCACCAGAGATTCCAGCTTGGCGCGCGTTAGCTTTACCGTGAGATGCTTCGGACCCGAGGCATCGGCAGTGATGAAGGGTAAATTGATTTCCGTTTGGATGGCCGATGAAAGTTCAACCTTGGCCTTTTCAGAAGCTTCACGCAGGCGCTGTAAAGCCAGCTTGTCTTTGCGCAGATCAATGGTGTTTTCTTTTTTGAACTCGTCAGCAAGGAAATCAACAATGCGCATGTCAAAGTCTTCACCGCCAAGGAAAGTATCGCCATTGGTGGATTTAACTTCAAACACGCCGTCGCCGATTTCCAAGACTGAAACGTCAAACGTGCCGCCGCCCAAGTCATAAACTGCAATGGTGCCAGCTTGGCGCTTGTCGAGGCCGTAAGCCAAGGCAGCAGCGGTGGGCTCGTTGATGATGCGCAACACTTCAAGGCCAGCGATTTTGCCGGCATCTTTGGTCGCTTGGCGTTGCGAGTCGTTGAAATAGGCAGGAACCGTGATCACGGCTTGTGTCACAGCCTGGCCCAAATAACGCTCAGCTGTTTCCTTCATTTTCACGAGAATGTCAGCCGAGATTTGCGATGGCGCAAATTTCTTGCCGCGGCTTTCAACCCACGCGTCGCCATTGTCAGCTTTGATGATGTTGTAAGGCACAAGCTTCTTGTCCTTGGCCACCATCGGGTCTTCCATGCGCCGCCCAATCAGGCGCTTAATGGCAAAGAAGGTGTTTTCTGGGTTGGTCACACCCTGGCGTTTGGCGGGTTGGCCGACGAGGGTTTCGCCCTCTGCATTGAAAGCGACGATAGACGGAGTGGTGCGTGCACCTTCGGCGTTTTCGATGACTTTAGGCGTTTTGCCTTCCATCACAGCGACGCAGGAATTGGTGGTGCCAAGATCAATACCGATTACTTTAGACATATCATTCTCCTCTGGCAGGCGTTAGCTCCAGCCCCTTGCAAGGCACTGGGCATTTGCCCCCGTAAAATGCTTGTGGCGCAAGGGGTTTGATTCTGGCCCCAATTGCCGTTCGAGGGCTATATAGGCAGGGCTTGGTGGGCAAACAAGGTTTATAGGCAAGAAATTTAGAGTCATTTTGAAGGGGTTAGCGGAGTAATTTAGCCGTATACCTGTTAGAAGATATCTGGATGTCATTCTAAGTCGTGCCGGCACTCTGCTCCGGCTTAGCTGGAATGACGAAGTAATCATTGGAGACCCCTCATGCTCACCCTTGCACAAGCTCAAACCATCATCGCCAAGACGCTCGAACACGGCGTTCAAGCCAAATTCAAAACCTTAGGCGTTGTGGTGCTTGATCCCCGCGCCACGGTAAAGGCCGCGGCAATCGGTGATGGCTCTTCGCTGTCACGCTTTGATATTGCGAGAGCCAAAGCCAAGGGCGCCCTTGCTTTCAACATGGGTACGCGCGCGCTGGAGCGGATTGCAAAAGACCGGCTACATTTTATCATCGGTGCTGTGGCCGCTATCGATGGCGGCCTTGTGCCAGTGCCGGGCGGCGTTCTCATTAAAGATAAAGACGGCCACGTATTAGGTGCCGTTGGGGTCTCTGGCGATACCTCTGACAATGATGAACTGGCCGCGCTGGCAGGAATCGCCGCAGCCGGCTTTGTGGGCGATGCGGGGTAAATGTGATTGTATACTTTGCGATTAAGATATTTGCCGGGTTCATTACTGGTTTGGTTATCGCTTTTGCCGCGTCAAATGGGATTGAGTTAATTTTGAAATCATTCTCAATTCAAGTTCAGGCACCGAAAAAATATTTAGATTCGGATTTTGCAAGCTACAGCCGCCGAATGTTTGATAATGTTCTACTTGTAGCTGCGGCTGATTTGTTCTCGGCTTTAGCCAAAAGTGAGCGACACCCAACAACTCCAAATGACAGCATATTGGAATGCATAGCTTGCGCTGCTTTCGTTTGCCTGGTCTGGCACTTCATCCTTCGCACCAAGACCAGCAATTATGATTACAAAAATAACATAAAAAACTTAACTGCATCATTCCGTTTTTGGAAACTAAGCCTTATCCAATCGTTCATTTCGTTCTTAGCTTGCCTTGCTTGCGTCGCGGTGATTTTTTACGGGTAAAAAAATCAGACCACCAAGTCTGCGTTGGCGCTACCTGCCTGAATGACACGGATATTGGGCAGATCATTGCTGGCGATCCATTTTTTGGCATAGGTCTCATCAAAGCCGTGTTCATGCCAGCGTTGCATCAGGCGGCGCACTAGCTCAGCTTCAGGCAAATCAATATAAAGCGTGAAATCAAACAGAGGCGACAACCGTTTCCATGGGGCCAGTTTCAGCAAGAGGTAATTGCCCTCCACTAAAATAAACTTGGCTTCTTTGGAGACAATATCTGCGGCATTGCGTGAAAGTTCTAAGCTGCGATCAAAAACCGGAATGGCTATGTCCACTTCGCGCGCTTTGATGCGCTTTAACAAAACTTCGAATCCCGCCACATCATATGTATGCGGCGCACCTTTGCGGGTGCGGTGACCGCGCGCATTTAAAATTGCATCATCATAGTGAAACCCGTCCATCGGAACCACAACGGCGTTTTCGCCCAATGCCTCACGCAGCTGTTCAGCCAAAGTGGATTTGCCGGAAGCCGGAGGCCCGGCAATGCCAATCATAAACCGCTTATTGCGGCTTGCCTTGCGCTTGAGAAACGCCGTCAGCGCGGAGATTTCCACTTCAGCCTGCCAGCAGTTCCTTGGGCGGCTCTTTTGCGCCCGTCATAAAGGCCACGGCGTCTGACATCGAATATTCTTTCGGGTTGATCACGCAGAGGCGCTTGCCCAAGCGGTGAATGTGAATGCGGTCACAAACCTCAAACACATGCGGCATGTTGTGGCTGATCAAAACAATCGGCAGGCCACGCTTTTTCACATCGCGGATTAATTCCAAAACGCGACGCGATTCTTTGACACCAAGTGCAGCGGTTGGCTCGTCCATGATCACAACTTTGGAACCAAACGCACAAGCGCGCGCCACGGCAACACCTTGGCGCTGGCCGCCCGAAAGCGTTTCCACAGGCTGATTGATGTTTTGTATGGTCATCAGCCCAAGCTCAGATAATTTATCGCGGGCAAATTTTTGCATGCGGCTACGGTCAGCCAGGCGCAGGACCGTGCCAAGAAAACCGGGTTTGCGCAATTCACGACCAAGGAACATGTTATCAGCAATTGAAAGTGCAGGCGACAAAGCGAGGTTTTGATAAACCGCTTCGATGCCTGCTTTACTTGCTTCTTGTGGGCCTTTGAAATGAATGACTTTGCCTTCCAGCGTAATCTCGCCTTGATCAGGCGTTACTGCACCTGTGATGGCTTTGATGAGGCTGGATTTACCAGCACCGTTGTCGCCGATCACACCCAAAACTTCGCCGGGGTAAAGATCAAAGTCTGCACCATTCAATGCCACAACTGTGCCATAGCGCTTGAACAGCCCGCGTGCCTTGAGGATCGGTTCGCGGGATTCCAAATTGGGTTTATTCGGCGCTTTGCTCACCGCCTCAAAATGCACAATTTTTACGGACTTCTTCTTGCCAGGCTGCTTTTTCGAGGTCACTTTCTTAGCGCTCATTGTGAAGCCCTCCGCAACCATTGATCAAGTGCCACGGCAACAATAACCAGACAGCCCGAAGCGAAATATTGCCAGTAGTCATCCACACCGGCAATCGCGAGGCCACTATTGAATACACCAACAATAAGGGCACCTAAAATGGTTCCAAAAATGGACCCTCGACCACCAAACAACGAAGTGCCGCCGATCACCACGGCAGTGATGGAATCTAGATTAATTGTTTCAAAGGAAATGGGAGAAATTGAACCAACGCGACCAACTGAAACCCATGCACCAAAACCACAGATGAGCCCAGCCACGACATAAACCGAAACCAGAGTGTGTTTGGTTTGAATGCCCGACAACATTGCCGCATCCGGGTCATCGCCCAAAGCATGAACGTGACGGCCCCAAGCTGTGCGATTGAGCATATACCAAACCAAAACGCCCAAAACGAGTAGAGCCAGTGTGCCCAAGATGAAAGTGGCATTGCCAAGATGAATCTCATTGCCAAACAACAGCAGGTTCGGAGCCTTGTCTTCGATATCAGAAGCGCGGATGGACGTTGACTGAGTGTACCAAAGCTTTAGCGCATTGAAGACATTGAGTGTGCCTAGCGTGACAATGAATGGTGGAATTTTGACATAGGCCACCAACACGCCATTGATCCAACCCATGAAGCCACCAACCAACATGCCGAGTGGAACAGCAGCGAACACCGGAACGCCCGCAAAAACTGCAAGCTTGCCCATTACCATCGCGCTGATAATGAGGATTGCACCAACGGAAAGATCAATGCCAGCTGTGAGAATAATGATGGTCTGGGCCACGGCGACAATGCCGGTCACTGTCACCTGTTGCAGGATGGTAGAAAATGCGGTGGCTGTGACGAAATTATTGGGGTTGATGAACAGGG
>DATCEN010000319.1:0-2639 GCA_036510015.1 Aestuariivirga sp. | reverse complement strand
AAAAAAACGCAATGCGGGGAAAATGAAATCTCCGCATTGATCGACGGGTGAATCAATTCAAGCCGCAGAACGGCGCTGAGGCTTAAGTGTTTCAACTGCTGGAGGTTTTTTATCTTGGCGGTCTAGCCACTCTGGCAGTTCTTGGTTTTCTGCGAAGGCGATTTCTGCATCAACCATCTCGCAAGCGCGAAGCCAATGATCTTCGGCTTTGCCATCGGGACAGCCTTCTTCTTCCCAAATTTGATAGGCAAGCAGGCCTACGCGTTCATCACGCGGAAGTTGGGTTGTGATAGTTTCTTGGATGTTTTCCATGGGGTTAACTCCTGAGGTCTCATGAATTTCAAGACAGAACAATGGTTAACAGTTACGAGCTTAGCACAGTCTCGCACGCATTGTCATGTGGGGGCAACATGTGCGCTAAGATGCTAATGAATCGCGTGCGCTTTGCATGTGGCGATTTGATGAAAGCGAAACAAGAAAAGCGAATTTGTAATCAAGATTATAGTGGGCCTGTCGTTGTTACAATTTCTGGCCCAATGACGGCATTCATTTTTGGCAATACATATTTGGGCCGAAGCTTCAAGAAAGGCAGCTCGATGACATTATAAGAAATAAGTGCAACCACGAGGGTCAATGGCAAAACGATGAAGGCGGTGGTCAAAACTGCGTCAAGGCGGGGTAGGCCAGTGGGTGCAATATGCCAGCCGATAGCAACAACGCCTGTAATTATAGCGAAGTGCCAAAGGTAGGATGAATAACTAATCTCGCCAACCTTTGCCGCAATTCGACTTAAAATATTTAGTGAGTTAAGCGGCGTATGAAGATAAGCAACGATGAAACACGCCCACATGGCGGCTTCATAAGTTGGCCAGAGCAATTTCCAATATCCGTCTGCGGGAGCACCTCCCGCTTGATTGAAGAGTGTCATGCTTATAAGCACAAGAATTGCGCTAGCAGCGAGGTATCTTTTATTTAGGAAAGACAGTCGGCCCGAAGCATGTAGGCGCGCGATGAACATACCCATCAGAAACTGATCAAAGCGCCCGAAGATGCTGGCATAGCTGAGGTCTCTTTGGCTGCCGCCCCCTTGAAGCCAATAGACCCCAAAGCGCAAAGCGATGGTGAAAATGATCAGGGTGATGATGGCTTTCACACCAGTTGCATTGGCGAGCCGCGTAACGAATGGGAAAAGAAGGTAACACTGGAACTCAATGGTCACCGCCCAGAACATGACGGTAAAGACACTTTGCAGATTGCCAGCGACACTGATGGGAATGAGTGAAATGAAAATGGTGTAAAGAGAAACTGAACCCAAAGGCTTGGTTAGAACGGCTGCGGCCAAACATACAATCAATAAGGGATAAAGCCTCAACACGCGTGCCCAGATGAATTTGAAATAGGACATTTGGCGGTCAATTGTACCGAGCGACAAAATAAAGCCAGACAGAACAATGAACATGGTAACGCCCGTGTGTCCCTCTTGGATGAGGGCCGCAAATGGGTTCCAAGTGGTGAGCCAGTCGCGCGCGCCATCGAAATTGTCGTAGCCAGATAGCTTTGCGCCAATCAGTTCTAAGCCGTGATAGAACATCACCAATAACGCCGCAAAAGCACGCAAGTGATCGATTGCCGGCAAATATTTTCGGTTCTGGCTGGTGGTCATCCGCGCATCACAAAACTATCCAGCACCTTTTTCTCGCCAGCTTTTTCAAAGTCGATGGTGAGTTTGTTGCCTTCAACTTTTATTACTGCGCCATAGCCGAATTTATCGTGGAAGATTCTTGCGCCCACTTCATATTGAGAAGGTGCGTCACCATCAGCAATCAAGCGGCCTTCAATAAATTTCGGTGTATGGCGTGCGGCCGTTCCGGATGCGCGGTTGGCTTGCGCACGTTGCCAGCCGGGTGTTGAATAACTGCCTTGGCCGAAGGTTTTATTGCCGTCAAATCTGCTGCTGCCGAAATTGCCCAAGTTATGGCCGCCATAACTTGTGGTCATCGGCATCACCTCAACATGTTTTTCCGGTAGTTCATCAATGAAACGCGAGGGCAGGGAGGATTGCCACTGTCCGTGGATCTGGCGGTTTTGGGCAAATGAAATCGCCAAGTTGTTCTTGGCCCGCGTGATGCAAACATAAGCCAGTCTGCGTTCTTCTTCCAAGCCGCTGCGGCCTTTTTCATCTAAGCTGCGTTGCGATGGGAACAAGCCTTCCTCCCAGCCTGGAAGAAATACTTGCCCGAATTCCAAGCCCTTGGCGGAATGCATGGTCATAATGTTCACACGGTCTTCTTCGCCGCCTTGGTCGCGGTCCATCACCAAGGCTACATGCTCTAAGAAACCGGCTAGATTTTCAAACTCGCCCATTGAGCGCACGAGTTCCTTGACGTTTTCCAAACGACCTTCGGCCTCTGGGCTTTTATCGGCCTGCCACATGCCGGTGTAGCCACTTTCATCAAGCACGATTTCCGCCAACTCAGTGTGCGGGATATTATCAATCTGGCTGCGCCAGCGCGTAAAGCCATCAATGAGTTGGCGCAAAGACGTGCGGGCTTTGAGCGGCAGATCAGTGGCCACACTCATCGCCTCAGATGCAGCGTAAAGTGTTATGCGTTTACTACGCGCCATATCAAACATCTTCT
>DATCEN010000318.1:0-3963 GCA_036510015.1 Aestuariivirga sp. | reverse complement strand
CTTAAGGGAGGGCCAATCAGCGTGAAAGTCATCTTTCACGCATCTTTGCACCCGGTTGATTTTCGCAATCGAAAGGTTTTGACCAAAGCCGCTGAGGCCCTAATCCGGGCCAGTTTGGCGCATAACCTTCACGCCGACCCTAAAATGCGCTAGGCCCCGCCTTATGAGCAAGAAAGTTCTCATCAAAACCTATGGCTGCCAGATGAATGTTTATGATTCATCGCGGATGCGCGATGTGCTGGCCCCACTGGGTTATGAAGAGACTGAAAATATGGACAGTGCGGATTTTGTCATCCTCAACACGTGCCACATTCGTGAGAAGGCTTCTGAAAAAGTCTATTCCGAACTGGGCCGCATGCGTGACATGAAACAAGCGCGCGCTGTGGATGGCCGTGACATGATAATAGCGGTTGCGGGCTGCGTGGGCCAGGCTGAAGGTGGGGAAATCACCAGACGCAACAATGCAGTTGATCTGGTTTTTGGTCCACAGACTTATCACCGCCTGCCGCAACTTTTGAAACAGAGACAGGATTCTGGCGCTGCTGTTGTTGAAACCGAATTTGAAGTTACTGATAAATTTGTTGATCTCGAAAACAAACCACAAATCTCGACATCGGTTTCAGCCTTCCTCACCATTCAAGAAGGTTGTGATAAGTTCTGCACATTTTGTGTGGTGCCATACACCAGAGGGGCGGAATATTCGCGGCCGATGGCACAAATTGTATCTGAGGCCGAAAAGCTTGCAGCCAAGGGTGTGCGGGAAGTCACTCTCTTAGGCCAAAACGTAAATGCCTATAGAGGCGAAGGTGACAATGGCCCTGAAAGCCTGGCGCGTCTTGTCATGCGGCTGTCATTGGTGAATGGTATTGAACGCATCAGATATGTTACAAGCCATCCCCGCGACATGAGTGATGATTTGATTGAGGCCCATGCGCAAAATGAAAAGTTGATGCCCTATCTGCATCTTCCAGTACAATCCGGCAATGACCGTATTCTCAAAGCCATGAACCGTGGTCACACTGCAAAGCATTATCTAAATATCATTGAGCGCATGCGCCAGCAGCGCCCTGATATGGCGATATCAGGTGATTTCATCGTGGGTTTTCCCGGTGAAACGGATGGTGAATTCCAAGACACTTTAAATCTTGTCCGCGAAGTGAACTATGCCGCCGCCTACAGTTTTAAATATTCTCCTCGCCCCGGAACACCCGCGGCAGAGCATAAAGATCAAATTAGTGATGATGTAAAAAACGAGCGCCTCCAGCACTTACAGTCATTGATTACAGCGCAGACCTCAGTCTTTAATGCCAGTTGCGTGGGCCAGAGTTTTGATGTTCTATTAGAAAAGCCGGGTCGGATGGCTGGCCAGTTGATCGGCCGCTCACCCTATCTGCAATCCGTTCACCTTGAAGCCAATGGATTAAAAATTGGGCACATTGCAAAAGTCACAATAAAATCTGTTGGCCCCAACTCACTTTCAGGGCAGTATATCTCAATGAGTCCAACCCAAGGAGTCCCCGCCGTTTGAACCGCAATGCCCTTGCTGTGAAAGCCGCCGAAACCGAAGAGGGATCCCTTTCCCTCACCTTTGATGATAACCACGTCATGGCCCTTTTGCTGGGTGAGCATGATATTCATCTTGCACAAATTGAACACCGAATAGGCGTGGCCATTAATCCGCGCGGCAATCGCCTGACCATTAAGGGTGATCGCGATAATGCCGAACAGGCCCGCGCCGTGCTCGTGCATCTTTATGCCAAAGCCGCGCGCGGTGGCGAAATCAACCGTGGTGAAATAGACGGTGCCATTCGTATGGTCAAAACTGCTGAAGACGCTGCCCAAGGCGATAGCGGTGGCGGTGTGCGCACCAAACGTAAAACCATCAATGCCCGCACCCCCAATCAACAAGCCTATATCGATCAGATTAGAAAGAATGAATTGGTCTTTGGCGTTGGCCCCGCAGGCACTGGCAAGACCTATCTTGCTGTGGCAACTGCGGCAGAAGCGCTGATGAACGGTGAGGTTGACCGCATCATTCTCTCGCGCCCAGCTGTTGAGGCTGGTGAGCGCTTGGGTTTCTTGCCCGGCGACATGAAAGAAAAAGTCGATCCTTATCTGCGCCCTCTTTATGATGCACTTTATGACATGATGCCGCAAAGCTTGGTGCAAAAAGGATTGGCGGAAAACCAGATTGAAATTGCACCACTGGCGTTTATGCGTGGCCGTACTTTATCATCTGCCTTTATCATTTTGGACGAAGCCCAAAACACCACGCCGCAACAAATGAAAATGTTCCTCACCCGTTTGGGCGAGGGCAGTCGCATGGTTGTAACGGGTGATCCAACCCAAATCGATTTACCGCCCGGTGTTGGTTCTGGCTTGGTTGAAGCAAGTGCGATCCTTGATGGGGTCAAAGGCATTGGCATCACCCGCTTTGTTAATTCTGACATTGTGCGCCACCCGTTGGTGGGCCGCATCGTTGAGGCTTATGACAAGCGGCAGGCAAAGCTGGTTAAAGGCCGCCTCTGATGCCAATCGAAGTAGAATTTGCGGATGCGCGGTGGAAGCGCGTGCCTAATCTGCAAATGAAAATTGTTGAGGCCCATGCTTTGGCGCTCTCGAAGCGCGATGCAGCAAAGCTAACAGCTCTGCTGCTTTCCAATGATAAAGAAGTCAAAAGCCTAAACCGTGATTGGCGCGGCAAGAATAAACCCACCAATGTGTTATCTTTTCCAGCTGCCCCGGTGAGGCTTCCGCGTGGTGAGGCAACGCCACTTGGCGATGTCATTTTAAGTTATGAAACCTGCGCCAAGGAGGCCAAGTCAGTTGGCAAATCCTTGCGTGATCATGCCGTCCACCTCGTGCTGCACGGACTGCTGCATCTTACGGGGCATGACCATATAAATCAGGCAGACGCTGATAAAATGGAAGCCAAGGAAATCCGCATTCTTGCAAAATTGGGCATTGCCAACCCTTATGTGCTAGAAGACTGAAATGAACGATACGAAAAGACCAACCCTCCTCGGTAAACTTTGGCGCATTGCAGGTTCTAAAAACACTGATCTGGAGCAAACGCTCGAAACAGTGATTGAAAGCCATGCCGAAGAAAATGGTACAACCGCACTGGCGCGTGATGCGCGCTCGATGATGCGCAATGTGATAGGCTTTTCCGATAAGCGTGTGAAAGACCTGATGGTGCCACGCGTCAATATTGTTGCGGTAAGTGAAGGCTCCACCATGCGTGAGCTGCTTGAACAATTCATTGAGGCCAACCATTCGCGCCTGCCGGTTTACCGTGAAAGCCTTGATGACATTGCCGGCATGGTGCATGTGAAAGACTTCCTGCGCTGGATGACAGCCAAGGGCAAAAAGCGCAAAAGCCGCGCCACTGCCGAAACCGGCCTTGAACTCGCGGCAAAAGACCTGTCATCTAGCGTCAGCCAACACCCGAGCCTTAGGCGGCAAGTGTTGTTTGTGCCACCTTCCATGCCAGCACCCGATTTGCTGATCAAAATGAAAGCCTCACATATTCATCTGGCCATTGTGGTTGATGAATATGGTGGCACCGATGGCATTGTCTCGATGGAAGATCTGGTAGAACAGATCATCGGTGAAATCTCCGATGAGCATGACACGGATGATTCCGCTGACATGCTCCAACGCGTTGACGAGAAAACCTATCTCGCAAATGCGCAGGTTGAAATTCAAAAAGTTGAAGAAGCGCTGGCAGTGGATTTATTGCCCGAAGACAAGGAACACCAGGCCGATACTCTGGCAGGCCTGGTCTTTGAAATGGCAGGCCGCGTTCCAATTCGCGGTGAAATCATTCGCCACCAATCCGGATTAGAATTTGAAATCGTCGATTCAGATGCGCGCCGCATCAGACGCGTGCGTATTCACGTGAAGCCACCACCACAGGTGGCTCCGGTGGTAAGCCCACAACATGGCTGAGCCCAAGTTGCC
>DATCEN010000317.1:0-2389 GCA_036510015.1 Aestuariivirga sp. | reverse complement strand
TCACCCAATAAGGTGCTGGAATAATCACTTCATCGCCTGGGTTCACCGTGGCCAGAAGTGCATTGAACAACACCTGCTTGCCACCCGTACCAACAGACACTTGGCTAGTCTTATAGGTCAGGCCATTCTCGCGCTTGAATTTATCAACAATGGCTTGCTTCAACTGTGGGATGCCGTCCACTGCAGTGTAACGGGTTTTGCCGTCATTGATCGCTTTGATCGCTGCATCTTTAATGTTGCGCGGCGTTTCAAAATCTGGCTCGCCAGCGGCAAGCCCAATCACATTCTTGCCCTCAGCCTGCATGGCCAGCGCTTTACCCGAAATGGCAAGGGTGGCGGACGGTTGAATGCGGTTCAATGCGTCAGAAATAAAACCCATGGATAGTTCCTTTCGGCCGCTGTCTAACCCCTGAATGCCAGCCTCGCAAGCGGCAATCTGACAAGTGCAATTCTCACGCAGGTCTGGCATGTTAAAACCCATGAAGCGCAAACCTATCACCGTTCTGGGCGCGGGCATTGCAGGCCTTTCGGCGGCCATCGCCCTCGAAAAAACCGGCCATCAAGTCACTATTCTGGAAAAGACCAAAGTCTTTGATCCCATTGGCGCTGGCATCCAGCTTGGCCCCAATGCGGTGCGCGCTTTGCAAAAGATCGGCATTTGGGAGGCGGTGGAGCCCATCTCGTCATCGCCACGCGCCCATCATTTTCGCAGCGCTGTGAATGGCCACCTGCTCAATGAAGTGCTGCTGGGCCAAGAATATGTTGAACGCTTCGGCCAGCCCCACCGCATTGCCCACCGTGCCGATCTGCATGAGGCTTTGCTGGGTGTGATCAGCAGCAAAGAAGCCATCACCCTGAAAATGGGCCAGGATGTAAACCCGCTCACTCTCAAAGGCCAAGTCATCGCTGCTGATGGCATGTGGTCAAAAACCCGTGAAATGCTGTTCCCCGGCCACGTGCCGGAAAAACTTCCCGTCACCATTTTTCGTGCCATGATTGATGTGCCGGATATTGCAGGGATCGACATGAGCTGCGTGAATTTCTGGATGTATAAACACGCACATTTCATCCACTATCCGGTCACCAAGCGCAATAAATTAAACATCGTGGCAGTGGCACCTGAGCCCGGGCCTGAGGCGGCGCTTAAAGATGTCCATGCCCTGCCCCGCGCCGTGCTCGATAAAATCCCCGGCTTCACCCGTTGGACAGCCGCCATGCTGCCCCCCATGAAGCAATGGCATAAAGACAACATCTTGCTCATCGGTGATGCCGCACACGGCACAGTGCCTTGGCTGGCCCAGGGTGCGGCCATGTCATTGGAAGATGCCGCCGCCTTAATGGATACAACTGATCCCGTCACCTTCACCAATATGCGAGCCGCACGCTGCGTCAGGCTGCATGAGCAAACCGTGGCAACGGGGAAAATTTATCATTATTCCGGCTTCAAAGGCTTTGCCCGCGATACCATGCTGCGCATGCGCTCTCAGGCTTGGCTGATTGAGCGCATGGGCTGGATTTACCGCGGGCCATAACGCTGGTCACAATATAGTGATCGATAGTGATCGCGAGGGCATGCGATAGCCACACAATTGCCATACTGAAAAACGACCAAATCGTGCTTGGATTAACCCCCAACCGAACCCGGAGAACACAATGAAATATCTCTCGTCATATCTTCTTGCCGCCAGCCTCACCACGGGCACGGTTTTTGCAGCAGGCAGCGCAACCACACCATCCGCTCCGCCAGCCGCTGCACCGCAGGCGATGAAAGCCCCAATGATGACAGTTTGTCACAAAGGCTTTGAGCTTAAAACGCTAAGTGATGGCAAACATAAATGTGTGAAGGTGAAAGCTGAACTCACACAAGATCAAGAACTGTATGCCAAAGGCTATAAGCTCGCCAAGGCAGGCGATTATGAGCAAGCCATCGCAGTTCTTTCTTCAGTCGAAAATCATGACAATCCAGATGTTCTCAACATGCTGGGTTATTCCAACCGCAAAGCTGGCCGCATTGAATTGGGCATTTCTTACTACGCCGAAGCCTTGGCGTTGAAGCCAGATTTTGTGTTGGCGCGCGAATATCTGGGTGAAGGCTATGTCGCCGCTGGAAAAGTTGATCTGGCTAAAGTGCAGCTCGCCGAAATCCAAAAAATCTGCGGCACCAATTGCGCGGAATTCAAAGACCTCTCGAAAGTGATTGACGGCGCAACGCTGTAAGCCACTCACTCAACAATTAAATGGCTCACCTCTTCTTAGGCGTGAGCCATTCTTGTTTGGCGCGGCCCAATCCTTCAATGCCAAGACGCTGAGCCAGGGCAGGCAATAAAATCTGTAAATCTTCTTCCAGCCCAAAAGGTGGGTTGCGGATGATAAGGCCTGAACCTGAAAG
>DATCEN010000316.1:0-3825 GCA_036510015.1 Aestuariivirga sp. | reverse complement strand
CGGCCTATCCCACGGCCGGCGGTCTTTATCACTGGTCGTCAATTCTTGGCGGGCGCGGTTGGGGCTGGGCTACGGCTTGGATCAATATGCTGGGTCTCGTATTTGTTGTGGCCTCAGTGGACGTTGGTGTTTGGCAGCTGTTCCGCGATCTCGTGGCAGCAGGCGTGTTTGGCGCGGACGTGACGAATTGGACCGTTCAATCGCTTGATCCGCTGCCCAAAGACATGACAATGGACCAAGTCTTGGCCATCAACTCGCATGCTTACTGGGTTCAAGTGATCGCTGTTTCTATAATCACAGCGGCACAGGCCTTGTTCAATCATTTCGGCATTAAGCTCACCACACGACTGACGGACTTTTCAGGCTATTTGATTTTCGTTGTTGCGATTGTGTTGACCTTGACCTTCTTGATCTTCGGCGCAACTCATGATTTCTCGCGCATCTTCACTTTCACAAACAACAGTGGCGATCCGGGCGGCGGCTATTTGCCAACGGCGCGCGTCGGCATTGTGGCCTTCCTCATTGGTCTGCTTTATCCGCTTTATACCATCACGGGCTTTGATGCTTCGGCTCATACATCCGAAGAAACCCGCGATGCGCGCAATGCCGTTCCACGCGGCATGATGCTATCGGTGTTCTGGTCTTTAGTGTTTGGTTTTGTCATGGCGGTCGCTTTCGTCATGGCAGCGCCTGATATGACAGCCTTGGCCAAAGATGGCGGTGCTGCTTGGTTCAATCTCTTTAACAACCTGCCTGCACCAGCATTCTTGAAAGATATTTTGGCAATTGCCATTGTGCTTGCCAACTTCCTTTGTGCCCTTGCTGGTCTGACCTCTATCTCGCGCATGATCTATGCTTTTGCACGTGATGGTGGCCTGCCTATGTCTAGCACTTTGGCTAAGGTAAACCCAACCTACCGCACACCCGTTGCCGCAATTTGGACGGGCGGTGTGTTATCTGTGGCAGCAACACTTTACTCACCAGCCTTTGCAGCTTTGGCCGCAGGTTGCGCATTGTTCCTTTATGTATCATACGCGATGCCGATTGCTGCTGGCGTGATGGCTGAAGGCAAGACATGGACAGACTTTGGGCCATTCCGTCTTGGTATGTGGTCTAAGCCACTTGCCTTGATCAGTATGGCTGGCGTTTTGGTCTTGATGTATGCGGGCATTCAACCGCCATTCGACATCTTGATCAACTATGCCGTTGGTACCATCGTTCTGCTGGTTGTGTTGTGGTTTGGATTTGAGCGTAAGCGCTTCAAGGGCCCGCCGATTGGTGATGAAATCGCCAAGCGTCAGGCCATTATTGCCGCTCAGGAAAAGGCTCTCGCGGCCAAGTAACGGCAAATTTATTGCAAATTAGAGAAGGCGGCTTGAAAGGCCGCCTTTTTTGTTTGATGGATGGAGCATGGGTTTGCCGCTTGTCCTATTGTTTATATTGCCAGTGCTAGCTGTGATGTTGTTCATGTTGCAAGATGCAACAACACTCACTGGTTGGTTGGCGCTGTTTGATCATCCACAATTTGGCAAGGCTTTGGCGCTATCGCTCTTCACCGGAAGCGTTGCAGGCCTGGCGGCATTTGCTGCCAGCGTATTTATTGCATGCACGCTATTTCAAAGCGGAAAGCTTCGCAGTGTAGCACTCCCCTTAGGGGCCATGTTGGCACTGCCGCATTTGGCTTTTGCGGTGGGCTTTTCATTTCTCATCATGCCCAGTGGCTTGATTGCGCGTTTGATAGCGCTGCCCTTGGGCTGGGCAACACCACCACAGATAACCACTTTGCACGATCCTTATGGGTTGGCGTTAGCGCTGGCACTTGCCGCGAAGGAAACTTGCTTTCTGCTGTTTGTTCTATTGCAGGCTTTGAGCCGTGAAGACAAACGCCTTGCGCTTAGCGCACAAGTCAAAGCAGCGCAGGCTTTAGGCCATGGCAACTTATCCATCAGTACACGGATTATCTTGCCGCAACTGTGGCCCGAGATCATCTGGCCACTGATCATTGTTTTTGTCTATGCCACAAGTGTGGTGGATATGGCCGCAGTGCTTGGCCCCAACCAGCCGCCCACTTTGGCAGGGTTGGTGTGGAGTGATATTAACTCAGCGCGGGTTGAAAATAATCTGCGCGGTGCGGCAGGCGCTTTGTTTTTGGCGCTCACTTCCGCAGGCGTAATGCTACTGTGCTGGATATTGCTGAAACTCTCGCGCCCTTGGCGGCGGACATTTTTTACGCGTGGGCCTTCAACTTTAAGCGCGCCACTTTGGCTGGCACAATTGAAATGGCGTGGACTAGGCGGATTGTTCATCATCAGCGGACTGCTGCTTGTTGTGATGTCTTTCGCCCAGCTTTGGACTTTTCCGGCCCTCGTGCCGCAGGGCCTTGGCGCAATGGCGTGGCAGCAGATTGTTGAGCGGCCTGATGCTTTCCTCACCAGTCTTGTGCTTGGGGTGGCTAGCGCTTTTGTCGGCCTTGTCATTCTGGTTGCTTGGTTTGAGGCCATGCCCGCCAAGTATGACCGCGTGATGCTGGCTTTAAGTCTCATTTTCCTTGGCCTGCCTGCGTTGCTAACCAGCCTTGGCGAATACCGCCTCGCCCTGCAACTAGGCCTCACCGCAACATGGCAAGGCTTGTTCATGGTGCATCTCATCCCAGCCACCGCCTATATGTTCATCATATTGGCAGGGCCATATCGTTCATTCGATGCGAAGTGGCTGGCGGCAGCCAATGGCTTGATGGCAAATCGCTGGAGATTTCTAACCACGGTGAAATGGTCCTTGCTGAAAGCGCCGCTTGTGGCTTCCGGCGCGGTGGGCTTTGGCGTAGCCTTTGCGCAATATGTGCCAGCGCAGTTACTGGCAGCCGGGCGCTTTGATACATTGACGATTGAGGCCGTAACCCTTTCATCGGGCGGCAACCGACCACTGCTTGCGGCTTTTGCGTTTCTGTTAATGCTGCCGCCGCTGTTGGCGTTCTGGCTGGCTACTTGGGCGGGCCGCCAGAAATGGAGTGCGCCATGAGCTTGGTTTTAGAAGGCCTCAGCATTTCATTACATGGCGACAAATTCATCGCGCCGTTTTCGATGGAAATTGCGGGCGGCGAGATCGTCACCCTGATGGGACCATCAGGATCAGGCAAATCAACCATCTTGCAAGCCATCGCGGGCGGGTTGGCCGCACCATTTGCGCTATCGGGCCGAATTTACGTGAAGGGCGTTGACGTGTCGCAGATTGAGGTTGCCAAGCGGCGCATCGGACGCTTGTTTCAAGATGATCTTCTGTTCCCACATTTAAAAGTGGGCGAAAATCTGTTGTTTGGCATGGCGCGTGGGCCACGTGAACAACGATTGGCCCTGATGCGTGCTGCATTAAGCGATATTGAACTTGCAGGAACTGAACACCGCGCACCCCACACTTTATCCGGCGGGCAACGCCAGCGCGTGGCGCTGATGCGCAGCTTGCTGGCCGGGCCAGATGCAATGCTGTTGGATGAGCCATTTAGCAAGCTTGATGAGGCTTTGCGCGCTTCCATGCGTGAACTTACTTTCATGAATTTGGCCAAGCGGAATACGCCGACTTTATTGGTTACACATGACAAGGCCGATGCGCCAAAAGGCGGGCGTATATTCAAAATTGAAAACGGCGAGGTAATATATGTTCGATAAATTGGCATTGAAGCTCACCAAGCCTGTGGTTGACCGCATGGCAGATTATGCCATTTGCCATAAGGTCACTGCCGATCAAATGAGCTTTGCTGGCCTGGGGCTGGGGCTGTTTGCATCACTGCTCATTGTGGCGGGCGCACCGCAAGTGGCCATCATACCTTTG
>DATCEN010000315.1:0-4242 GCA_036510015.1 Aestuariivirga sp. | reverse complement strand
TCGAAAGCTTTAGTATCAGCATCTTTTTGATAAGTTAAAGTTGACTTACTGCCATTGGCAACATTGCGTGCAAGCTCTTCGGCTTGGCGCACCGTCAGCTTATGGTCAATGATTTGGTTGGCCAGATTTTCTGGCTCCGCTGCCACAATCAAAGTTCTGGCATGACCAGGGCTAAGCCTGCCATCGGCAATTTTTTCAAGCGTGTCTTCGGGCAGAGTGAGGAGACGTATCGTGTTAGCAATGTGGCTACGACTCTTACCAACAGCATCAGCCAATTCTTGTTGGGTATGGCCATATTGTTCAATCAGCTGGCGGTAAGCGCGCGCCTCTTCCAATGGATTAAGATCAGCGCGTTGAATGTTTTCAATGAGCGCAATTTCCAACGTGGCCTTGTCGTCAAGCTCACGCACCAAGACTGGTAACTCATGCAAGCCTGCCCGCTGGCTGGCGCGCCAACGGCGCTCGCCTGCCACAATTTCAAACCCGCCTTCTGGACGGGGGCGCACCACTAAGGGCTGCAACAATCCGCGCGAGCGCAAGGAACTTGCCAGCGTTTCCAAATCTTCTTCCGCAAAACGCTTGCGCGGATTATTTGGATTTGCATAAAGCAATTCAATGGGCACATGGCGCAAGGAACGAATGTCTTGAACCACTGCCTCTTCGGTGGTGTCATCTCCGATGAGTGCGGCGAGCCCACGGCCCAGTCTACGCTTTTGTACCTGTGACATGAATAAAGTCCTTAATTATGCAGCTCGCAATCCGCGTTCACGGCGAATCACTTCTGAAGCCAATTTGATATAGGCCTGAGAGCCCAAACATTGATGATCATAAAGCAGTACGGGCTTGCCATAAGAAGGCGCTTCCGAAACCCGCACATTGCGCGGAATGACGGTATCATAAACCTTCTCGCCCAAAACTTCACGCACGTCCGCGGCAACTTGATCTGACAGACTGTTGCGCTTATCAAACATGGTGAGAACCACGCCTTGAATAACCAACCGCGGGTTCAGCGTGGTGCGCACCCGCTCCACTGTTTTGAGAAGTTGGCTCAGGCCTTCCAGCGCAAAGAACTCACATTGCAAAGGCACCAATATGGCATCTGCTGCTGTCAATGAGTTGATGGTGAGCAGATTGAGCGATGGCGGGCAATCAACCAAGATATAGCTATAATCACGCCCAGGCATGGCCTGCATGAGTTTGATTGCATCTTGCAGGCGGTGGGTTTTGCGGCTGAGTTCAGCCAGTTCAAGTTCAGCACCCAAAAGATCAATCGTTGCGGGCGCGCAATCAAGTCTTGGTATGGCTGAGGTTTTAATCACGCTATCGAGATCGGCCTCGCCGATCAACACATGGTAAGTTGATTTTTGATTAGGCTTGCGCGCAATGCCAAGGCCGGTGGAAGCGTTACCTTGTGGGTCAATGTCAATGACCAGCACCCGCTCGCCAACGGCAGCAAGTGCAGTGCCAAGATTAATGGCAGTCGTCGTCTTGCCCACGCCGCCTTTCTGGTTTGCAATAGCCAGAATGCGGGTAGGGCTTTGGGTGTTATCCATTAGCATGGGGTCAACTCCTTCACCTCTAAGATTACCGCGCGAGAATCAGTGAGGCTGGAATGTTTCACGGCCGTTATATTCCAAGCTTTAGCAGCTGCCGTCAACTCTGTATCAACATCCTGCCCCTTGTGGAAAAGTCCTTTTGCACCTTTGGTCATGAAGGGTGCGGCATATCCCAAAAGCTCTGTCAGCGGCGCAAAGGCTCTGGCCGTCACCACTTGCACATCAGGCATACTGGGTGGAGCCACATTCAATTCAAGCCTTTGACGATGAACTTTGGCTGTGACCTTCATCTGCCTTAGAGCTTCCTCCAAGAAGGCAACTTTCTTGGCATTAGCTTCAAACATGTGAACCTCGGCCTTTTGAACTGCCGCCAAGACCAGAGCCGGAAATCCACCACCTGATCCCAGATCAGCAATCTTCATTGTGTTTATTGGTAATAGCGGAACCAGCTGCGCCGAATCCAATATATGCCGGTGCCAAATTTCTGGAAGCGTTGCTGGCGAGATCAAATTTATCCGTTCCTGCCAAGCCGCGGCGGCCGATACTAAAGCCTCAAGACGCGTTAAGGATTCACGTGAAACATTAATTGCCGCCCACTGTGCTTCAGGAATTGGATTGGGAATTGTTTGGGTCACGGATGCTCAAATGGCTGCTTGCCTGCAACAGGTCAAGCTTTAAGCCACCTTGGCGGCTGAGCCCTTCTTTATGGTGCCCAAGAGGCAAGCTAACCCAGCGGGCGTCATACCTTCAATGCGCGAGGCCTGACCAAGTGTTGCCGGCTTTGCGCGCGCCAGCTTATGACGTAATTCCATCGAGAGGCTGGGTATGGCCGCGTAGTCCAAATCTGTAGGTAGCGCCAAGGCCTCATCCTTACGCAGGAGGGCTATTTCAGAGCTCTGACGATCCATATAACCCGCATAGAGCGAATCCGCTTCTATGGCCTCCCTAGCGAAGGCAGGAAAGTCTTTCAAGGCAGGCCATATCTCGGCCACCCGGTCAAAGCCAACTTCTGGCATGGCGATAAGCTCCAAAGCACTTCGGCTATGGCCATCTTGGTTGACCTTAATACCCAACTTGGCCAAGGCCGAAGAAGTAAGCATGGATTCACGTGAAACTTTTTTGGCCTGATCCAAGACTTCTAACTTGGCCGTAAAAGCGTTTTGGCGGTAGGAACCAACCAAACCGAGCTGAATTCCCTTGGGCGTAAGGCGCTGATCAGCATTATCCGCCCGAAGGGCCAACCGGTATTCAGCCCGAGAGGTAAACATGCGGTATGGCTCAGACACGCCGCGCAATACCAGATCATCGACCATTACACCGAGATAACCCTCGGCACGATCAAAAGTCACAGCAGCCAAACCACCAGCTGATCTTGCTGCATTGAGGCCGGCAATCAGCCCTTGGGCGGCAGCTTCCTCATAGCCAGTAGTACCATTGATCTGTCCAGCAAGATAAAGCCCAGGAAGTTTCTTCACTTGCAAATCGTGTGTGAGTTCGCGCGGGTCAACGTAGTCGTACTCAATGGCATAGCCTGGCCGGATGATCCTCACGGCTTCAAGGCCAGGCATGGAATGGATAAACTCTGCCTGCACATCCTCAGGCAGCGAAGTGGAAATACCATTGGGATAGACAGTATCGTCGTCTAGCCCTTCTGGTTCTAAAAAGATTTGATGGGCTGATTTGTCCTTGAACCGGTGGATCTTGTCTTCAATCGAAGGACAATAGCGCGGCCCCACACCGCTGATCTGCCCTGAATATAGCGGTGAACGGCTGATATTATCCGCAATGATCTGGTGGGTTCTTTCTGTCGTCTGTGTGACAAAGCAAGAAATCTGCGGTGTGGTGATCTTCTCAGTGAGAAAGGAAAACGGCACAGGCGGATCATCGCCTTTTTGCTCTTCGAGAATAGACCAGTTGATGGTCTTGCCATCCAGTCTGGCAGGCGTGCCAGTTTTCAGGCGGCCTAGATTAAGATCAAGCCCGAGCAGTTGATCAGATAGACCAAATGCAGGAGCCTCGCCCACGCGGCCTGCCGGAATTTTCTTTTCACCAATATGGATGAGACCGTTGAGGAACGTGCCAGTAGTGAGAACAACCGCCTTGGCTTTCAGTTCGCGGCCATCCGTGGTTTTAAGACCGCAGACAATTCCATTTTCAATGATCAGTGCTACGACTGCGCCTTCCACAATGGATAGATTTATCTGTTCTGCCAAAGCAGCCTGCATAGCCAAACGGTAAAGTTTGCGGTCGGCTTGGGCACGCGGGCCACGCACCGCTGGACCTTTAGAACGATTGAGCAATCGGAATTGAATGCCGGCCTCATCAGCCACTTTGCCCATCACGCCATCCAATGCATCAATCTCGCGCACCAAATGGCCTTTGCCCAAACCACCGATGGCCGGATTGCATGACATCTCACCTATGGTGGAATGTTTGTGTGTGACCAGAGCTGTCTTGGCACCAACACGCGCCGAGGCCGCCGCTGCTTCACATCCGGCATGGCCTCCACCTACAACAATGACATCAAAACTATTGAACATAGCGCTGCCCTTTAGTCCGTTCACGGAGCATCGTCAAAACTTAACAAGTGGTTAAAATTCACTGTGCCAGTTTCACGTGAAACATCATTTGCCAATGCAAAATTCACAGAAGATATTTCCAAGTAAATCCTCAACGCCCACATGGC
>DATCEN010000314.1:0-4123 GCA_036510015.1 Aestuariivirga sp. | reverse complement strand
GGTGTTGGACTGGGCCGACAAAGTGCGCCGCATGAAAGTGCGCGCCAATGCCGAAACCGCCCATGATGCCAAGCTTGCCGCCAGCTTCGGCGCAGAAGGCATTGGTTTAGCGCGTGCTGAACACATGTTCTTTGAGGGCACCCGCATTTCGGCCATCCGCGAAATGATTATGGCCGATAACGAGAAAGAGCGCCGCGCCGCGCTGGCGCAAATCCTGCCCATGCTGCGCGCAGATTTCGCTGAGCTTTTCACCATCATGCCGGGCATGCCTGTCACCATCCGCCTGCTTGATCCGCCATTGCATGAATTTCTGCCCAGCCAGAGAGAAGATATTGAAGCTTTAGCGCATAGCCTTGATGTGGATGCCGATGCGTTCAAAAAACGCGCCATGGAACTGCGTGAGCAAAACCCAATGCTCGGCCACCGTGGTGTGCGGCTGCTGCTGTCTTATCCTGAAATCACCGACATGCAGGCCCGCGCCATTTTTGAGGCGGCAGCATCGGTAGCACAAGAAATCGGCATGTCGCCAATTGTTGAAATCATGGTGCCACTTGTTGCCTCTCGCGGAGAGCTTGAAGCAGTGCGCACCCGCATTGAAGCCGTAGCCCGAGAGGTGACAGTCGAAACCCAGCAAAAACTCAACTACACAATCGGTACAATGATTGAATTGCCGAGGGCCGCATTGAGGGCGACTGATATTGCGCTGGCAGCAGAGTTCTTTTCTTTCGGCACCAATGATCTCACCCAAACCACTTACGGCATCAGCCGCGACGACAGCGCACGTTTCATCGGCGAATATACCAAGCGTGGAATTTTTGCCGGCGATCCCTTCGTTTCATTAGACGTTGAGGGCGTGGGAGAATTGATTGGTTTAGCTGTTGAACGCGGTCGTAAAGGCCGCCCAGACCTTATGATTGGAGTTTGCGGTGAGCACGGCGGTGACCCGGATTCGATCGCCTTTTTTGAGGAAGTGGGCCTAGATTATGTATCCTGCTCGCCATTTCGTGTGCCAATTGCACGGCTGGCAGCCGCCCAAGCTACGCTTAAAATGCATAAAAAATAATATAGTTCAACTGGTTAACCACAAACTATAATGTTCCTTTAATAGTTGTTTCTTTCGGTTGGCTCGCATGGTTAACCTATGCTAAACGCGGACATGCGTAAGCTGCCAAAATGGTAGTTGCGTTTATACAGTGGGGTATGAGGGTATTGTTTAGCGTCGAACGCAAAACGCGCAGCAGCGTGTATGACGATTTTGATGCGCCAGACGAGGCTTCTCGTTTTTGGCTGCTCAACCACCTTCCTCTGGCCTTTGCCAGCCTGATGCTTTTGATCGCTGTGTGTTTTTCTGGTTCTTTGATTGGGTTAAATGCGCAAGCTAGTCCTGAGGCGGTGGCCGATGACGCTATGATCGCCCCTACAACGGACCTTGAGGGCAAAGTTTCTCTCCTTTCACCCGATCTGGCGCTGGCTAATCTTAATTTCGCTTCTCTTCGTCATCAAACTGTCGATACCGACAGCAAAAGCGATTTGGTAAGCGTGCCTGTAGCCGTTGCAACACCAACAGCGCTTCTACCTGTTCCAAAAGACAAGCCTGCCAATATGGCGAAAATTGCAGCCGCCCAACGCGCTTATAAAATCATTCCTGCTTCATACCAAACCGATGCTGACGGCGAAGAATTAAACTCAACTGGCACCAAACGTGTGGTGTCGCAATCAGCCCTTCCTCCAGGCAGCCCGTTGGTTCTCGTGCCACCAGCGCGCCAACCACTTGCTAACGCAGCCCTCGCCACCACGTCGCCAGTATTGCAGGCCGTGGCACTGAACCGGTTAGAAACAGCCGAATTAACCTGCCTCGCCAAGGCCGTTTATTTTGAAGCGCGTTCAGAATCTGAACTTGGGCAGCTCGCTGTCGCTAAAGTCATTCTCAACCGTGTGAAAAACCCTGACTATCCAAAAACCATCTGCGGCGTGGTTTATCAAGGCTCAGAGCACCGCAATTCTTGCCAATTTTCCTTTGCCTGTGATGGCATGGCCAACCGGGTTCGCTCACCCGAAGCCTGGTTCCGCGCCAAGCGTATAGCCACCCGCGCAATGGCTGATGATCCGGCAATTCGCATGTTACAGGCGATAAACTATCACGCTGATTACGTAACCCCAGGCTGGGCCAAAACCATGAAGCGCCTGATCCGCATTGGCCATCACATCTTCTATAGCCGCTACAACGAAGGCTAAATCTTTAGTGCGAATGCCGAGCCTGAAAAGGCTTCCGCCCCGCGGCCAATGCTTTCAACAGCGCGCAACATACGCCCTTCTCTGCCCAATGCCTCATCCATCTTTGCAGTGATCAAACGGTTTGGCGTGGCCGAGGCTGAAGCTGCGCGCAATTCTGCAGCCAAACTCATCTCATCTTCATCTGGACGCAAAATGCACATCGCCGCAAATGCGGTGGCAGTGGAACGACTGATGCCCGCCCAGCAATGAACCAGCATTGGCGATTTTCTGTCCCAAGCCTTCACAAAAGAAATCAATCGCTCAACATCTGAATCGCTTGGCGCTAACATGCCTTCAGTTGGGGCGTTGATGTCGTTGAACGACAACCGCAAACGTTTGTCTTCTGCCAGCGACGGGAAAACTGGATGTTCAGTTTCTGGTGCAAGTATGCCAATAGCTGAACCCACTTTATGTTTCACCACCAAATCAGGTGCGGCATGAAGCCCGCAAACGATAATCATGACACAGCCTCAAATCTAGCCATATAAAGTGTCGCGGCCTGCGTTGGCGCTAATGGCTGAAGTGCCAAAAACTGTTTGAAGCCTTGCCCTGAAAGGCCGCGCGGCCGCCCGAACAACAATGCCGCTTCACTAAGACTAAAACCCGCCAATTGTGTGGCCTCTAAATAGGCGGCAATCTGATCAGCCTGTTTGATTTCATCCGCAATGGCTGCATCCAGCGCCATCGGCAAACCAAAGCGCAGATGAACCGCCGCCATAAGGCGCTTTTCAATCGCCTTGTAATCACCACCCAATGCCGCCTTGAACGGCGAGATCATGTCACCAATCACATATTCAGCCGCATCATGCAGCAGGCAAGCCAGTTGGTCTTTTTGGCTGACGGTTTTATGTTTGTGACTAAAAATCGCCTCCACCAAAACGCAATGTTGCGCCACTGAAAATGCGTTTGAACCCTTGGTTTGGCCATTCCACCGCGCCACCCGCGCCAGTCCATGGGCAATATCTTCAATTTCAATATCCAAGGGTGATGGATCGAGCAGATCAAGCCTGCGCCCAGAAAGCATGCGCTGCCAAGCGCGCTTCATCTGCGCGCGAGCTTTTTGACCACCTCATGCCGGTGGCAGGTTTCGAGGTGATCATTATATAACCCACACGCTTGCATGAACGCATAGATGATTGTGGGGCCAACAAATTTAAAGCCGCGCAGCTTAAGATCTTTAGAAATCTTTTCGGTGAGTGCTGATTTAGGCGGAATTTGTTTCAATGCGCCATAGTTTTCGCAAATCGGCTTGCCTCCTACCGCATCCCACCAATAGGCCGAAAAATCCTTCATCTCCAAATAAGCTTGGGCCGAAAGCACCGCCCCTTCAATCTTGGAACGATTGCGCACAATGCCCGCATCTTGCATCAACGCTTCGATCTTGGCGGGTTTGTATTTGGCAATGATCTCGGGCTTGAAACCATCAAACGCTTTGCGGTAATTATCGCGCTTGCGCAAAATCGTAATCCACGACAAGCCCGCCTGAGCACCATCAAGTACCAACTTCTCAAATAGGGCGCGGCTATCATATTCCGGCACACCCCATTCCTCATCGTGATAGCGCATATAGAGAGGATCAGCGCCACACCAGCCGCAGCGGCATTTGCCATCTTCATGCAGAACGGCGCTCATAGCTTCATCCATTCTGATTTTTGTATCGTGATGCCAGCGGGCAAGGCGCGTTCCGCGACGCGGTCAAGCCTCAATAGTGCGAGAGCTTGTTTGCCATTGCGGCCCAAAACCTCGCCAAGCAATATGTCACCACTGCGAATTTCATCCGTGGGCTGATCACTTTCAAATATCAGCGCCATGATGCGGCTGCGCGCTAACCCGCGGTGTTGCATGCGTG
>DATCEN010000313.1:0-2360 GCA_036510015.1 Aestuariivirga sp. | reverse complement strand
GCCGGCCTTAGCCAAGCATCGAACTGCGCCGCGATGATCCGCACCAGCGGCCGTGCGTCTTCAGCGATATAAAACCCGGAATCATCGACCCTGCTTGGCAAAGGGATCGATGCCAATGGGGCGATAGCCAAAATCCGCGTTCATTCGGCGCGGGAGCATCTCGAGGTCTTTTTTCATCAGATACAACGTAATTGCGGTCGTCGAAATAAAGAACACCGCAAGATATATCCAGCCCTGCCAGTAGTAAAGCGTGCCTTCCGGAAGCAAGATGAGGAAGCCAAGCGCGACAAGGAAACCTGCAAGCCCCTTCTAGGTATTCTTGTACGATTCATCCACCTTTTTTATCTCACGTCACGTGCCGGCATAAAGCTTGGCCAAGGCGTGGGTAGTAGCTGGAGTTTGAAGATTTAGCTCCGTCTTAGTGAGCGTCAATGATCTTGCAAATCTTGCCTTTCTCACCGCTTTCATCAAATCCCCTGCATCGTCTCAACGCATCCGCTTTGACTTTGACTAGGGAGCCGCCCCACGATCCCCCGCAGGCGAACTGTGAGCTAGGCGCAACGCCGTGGACTGTTGCAAAAGCCTTGTGCAATGGTGCGGGCAAATACTCTTTCTTATATTGCATCTCGCACCGGCCTCTCGCTTCGGCGCGCTCGCTCAGTCCAAACGCCAACAAAGCAAGTAATCCAATGGCCAGCAATTTCGCTTTCACAATGTCTATCCCTCGTTACCACAAGTCAGTGATTGACTAAGTCTGTGCACTATTGCTGGAACTTGAACCCGCAGTTTTTTACAACCGACTCGTCCTGTATGGCCTGCATTTGACCTTTCAAGCTAGCCAGTTCCGAAGCCTGTGCGCCGTCACCTTTGTTAAACAACAGGACGGGCCAAAAAAGTATTAGCCCCACTGTCGTCTTCACTGTGTCGTCATGCTGGAGTTTATCTTGCTGTCCACTCGCAATCGCCGCACGGCGCGAAACAGTCTGTGCTTCTTGGGCTAGTTGATCGCATGTGTAACCCTGATAACTCACTGGTGGCACATAGGTTGGGGCTATTTCAGCAGACTTTGAGGCGCACCCAGCCAAAAGCAGCATTGTTACTATCCAAATGATTTTCACGATCCCCACCCCAGTATTTTTAAAAGCAATGAAGCACCTATTGGATGAAGAGTCCACATAGGCTTCAAGGCGTTTGCTTTGGTCATTGCGGCCTGAGGGAGAATTGCGCCCAATGGTAAGGCATTACGGTGACAGTGGCATTACGATGACAGTGCATTTAATTAACTATCATCCTGCTGGCTCATCATGTTGTGGCGGTTCGGGGTTCTTGCCCATCAAAAGCGCCTGCTAAGGGCAACCCACGAGCTGGGCAAGTGTTGATGGTTCACATCAATCCATTACAAATTCGCACGTTTAATGTTAATGATCCCGTGTGGGTGGTGAATCATGACAGTAACAGCAGATCAAAATTCAAGCTCTGGGCAAAAACGGATATTTAGGCCATCGATTACGAGACGAATCGGGCTGCTGATATGGTGTCTCGCTGTTGGGCTATTGGCGATATTGGGTACCTATTTTTCGTTTCGCAGCTTGCTATCAGGACAAACAAATTCGCTGTCGACAGGCGTCATTGTTGATTTAAGCATTAGCGGGTTTTGTGCGGCCAGCTTCATTTATTCCTTGAAGCACATTGGAACGCGGTCGCTCGTCATCGATACCACAAAGTTAGTTTACAAATCCTGGCTCCACGAAACGATTGTAAATTTTCGTGAAATTGAGAGCCTTAAGTTGAATTCCATCCCCATTCCAATAGCCTATTATAGCATGACTATTACGCACCCTAATGGGATTGTGACATTGAACAACTATGCCTTTTCGAGAGCGCAATTGGTTGAAATAGCCACGATAATTGATGCGCGTTTGTCGAACCCTCAACTGAAAAAATATGAACTTACATGGGGAATACCTGCTTCTGCTTACTGGTTGTTTGGGCTGGTGGCCGGCGCACGTACTGGATATTTGGCAAGTTCAAACAGTGCCGATGAAAACATAAAAGTCACAAATACAATTATGGGCGCGATTCACAATCTCGATCTCATAGTTGATGCAGTCGCAATAGCCAGTGTGATTGTTTTTACTTTAGCTGCGCTCAGCCGGCGGAGACTCATAATTTAGCAGCGCTCAGCCAGCGGAATCCAACTCGAAAGTCGGATTGACGGCTTGAAGCAAAACAGCACTGTGAAAGATCATCTGGTGAGTCATTTTTCCCCTTGATAGGAAAATAATGTTTGACATTTATTCCTATTCCTGCCATACGCCTTCTCGTTCCTCCCACCGGGGTCTCGCTCATGACGGTGTTCG
>DATCEN010000312.1:0-12474 GCA_036510015.1 Aestuariivirga sp. | reverse complement strand
CAAAACCCGGATCAAGTGGATCGGAAAGCATAGCCAGCTTCTCGCGGAAAAGTCGTCCAATAATAGCGGCATCACGCGTAGGTGCCCCCATTTCAATGGCAATGCGGCGCACCGCGCCATCGGTCCGAAAGAACACCGCTTCAAGACGGCGCGCGCCCACGCCATGCTGTTCTAAGATTTTTGTCAGTGCGACGGTCAAGGAATTGAGCGTGGCGCGGATCACCTCCTCTGTAACAACGGGTTCGGCAAAATTTTGCTCTTGCCAATAATCGGGTGGCGGCTTGCGCGGGGTGATCGGCTTTGTAGCAGCTCCCAATGCCTCATCCAAAACGGCCAGTGTGGCAGCACCCAGTCGCTCAGCAAGCTCCGAGCGTTTGCGCGTTGCTATCTGCCCCACTGTTTTCAAGCCGGCCCGACGCAGCGCGTGGGTTGTCACCTCATCAAGATTCAGCGCTTCAACCGAAAGCGGCTTCATCGCTTTTTCTTCCTCACCAGAAGCAACAACAGCCCCATCGCGGTAACGCGCCAAGGCTCGCGCCGCCACCGCAGTTCCGGCCAAGGCACCACGCACAGCGAAACCTTGAGCCTGAAGCTTGCTTCGAATGTGATCAAGCATCGCCTGTTCGCCGCCAAAAAGATGGGTAACACCTGTAACATCCAACAAAAGACGCCGTGGGCCATCCAGCGCCACAAAGGGCGTGAAACGGTCGCACCAATCAGCAATCCCTGTGAGCAACTTCAAATCAGCCGGATCATTGGCCGCCACGACTTTGAGTTCCGGCAACATGGCCCGCGCATTGGCCAGTGGCTGGCCGATTGTTAAACCCAGCGATGTGGCCTTGCGATCCACGGCCGAGAGACGCAGGGCATTATTCACTTTTGCGACGAGTACCAAGGGTGGGGCATCAAAGATCGGTTTTTTCTGCGCTTGCTCGCGCCGTTGCAACCGATCAGTTGGCAGACGCGGAAACCACAGCGTCATGATCCGCCGTGGCGTTTTGGAAAATACGCTCATCACAATTCCACTCCATAAACCAATTTCCGGTTTTGCCATGCCGGTTGCGAATGAGGTCAACCTCAAAAGCCGGATAACCCCAATCTTCATTCTGTGTTTGCGAAGCTACCGCACGCACCAGCCAACGGGTCTCCGCCGTGCTGGCATCGGGTTGCGCACAAAAGCGTAAAAGAAAAGCCGTGACAGATTTTTGCGCGGCTGCCAGCGTCAACCGTCGACTTGCTGTTAAATCAAGAGCTTTTGGGCTGCCCCGAATTTCAACCACCACAGCCCCAAGTGTCGCACAAGACAACGCATCATTTGCGGCACGAAGCCCATCGTTGGCATTCGTGATAGAGAGTAAAAGCATGCGTGCCGGGTCGAGGCCAAGCTCAAGAAGGCCTGTGGGTGAAAGTTCACCAAATTCATGTGCCGAAAAATCTTGCCCGATCCAGAGCAGATGCTTGGTCGCCGCAACGCGGGTGGCAAGCCCTGCGACAAAACCCGTCGCCGCCGCTTCATGGCCAATGGCAGCGTAGACCTCATGCAGAACTCCATGCTGAAGCCCGCCTTTCAAGCAAAAATCAGCATCTACATGACCAAGCGAAGTGCGAATGGGCGTTTTTTCAAATTCCGGCTTGTCGAGGAAGGCTTTCAGGGTTGTCAGATTTTCTACCCGGCGCAGGCAAATATCCGAAAGCGGACAAGAGGCACATAAAGCCCGCGCATGTGTACAGATAGTTTGACCCAAGCTCTTCATTTGCCAATGCGACTCAAAGAGTCATCCGCATCCAAACCATCCGCAACCTTATCCCAGCTCGAATAGCGCTGCACGAGCCGTACGAAAGCATCCCAAGATTTCCAATCATAAATGCGGCTGTCAATAAAGAAGCCAACCAATTGGCTGATCGGATCTGGCCGATCTTCAACCCTAATTTTTTCAAAGCGCACAGCCAGACGTTTTCTGATAGACGTGAGGTCTACGGCTTGCCTGAAAGGAAAGATTATTCGCATTCAAATAGGTAAGAACAAAACAAGAACTTTGTCAACCCATCGCCACTGCCGTTTTTTTGGACAGAACGTCTGTTTAGACCGAACATTGCATAAAAAATTTGCGTTCTGCGGTGTTCAACTTTTCGGCGTTTCCCCACACAAATCAAGATAAAGTGTTCCGCATCATATCGATAAGCCTGCACTATCCAGCTTTCAAAAACTTGGCATCGGATTTGCTTCGTAATTAGTGTTGCACAAATTGGTTTTGATTCCTCCCATGGCAAATTCAATGTGCACTGGCTTGGTGACTTCGGTTGCACCACCGCCATTTTGGGGGATGGGCAGCGCTATCGCATTGCTCATCCCTCCTTTTTTATAGAGATGCTGCATCTCGATGTGGGGTGTTATCACGCTTGCAAGTTTTTTAAAATCGGCTTGTGATGGGAAAGAAGATAGTGGGGGATTTTGATGTCGTTCAACGAAATGCTGGGGCCAGATGGCAAAGTGCGTTTGCCATATTCGAAAGTTGAAAGCTGGCTTAAGCAACTCGGCCCATCTGATATTGAACGTGCTTTGCGCGAGTGTGATGCGCGCTTTCGCAGGCAAGGGATCACCTTTGCGGTTTACGGTGACGAAAAGGCTTCTGAACGCATCATTCCATTTGATATCGTGCCGCGTATCTTTGCGGCACAAGAGTGGCGCAGACTTTCAGCTGGCATTGAACAGAGGGTGCGCGCCATCAATGCCTTCCTGCATGATCTCTATCATCGGCAAGAAATCATACGTGCTGGTCGTATTCCCGAAGACGTGATTATTCAGAATCAGGCGTTCGTGCCGGAAATGGTGGGCGTAAACCCCGCCAAAGGAATTTATGCGCACATTATGGGCATCGACATTGTGCGCGTGGCTGACAATGATTTTTACGTATTGGAGGATAATTGCCGAACACCTTCTGGTGTTTCATACATGCTGGAAGACCGTGAAGCGATGATGCATTTGTTCCCAGAGCTTTTCGCGGGGCAACGCGTTGCACCAGTTGAAAACTATCCAGCGATGTTACACAAAACGCTGGAAGCAGTGGCACCTTCCACCGTTGGCAATGAGCCAGTGATAGTGGTGTTAACCCCCGGCATTCACAACTCAGCTTTTTTTGAACATGCCTTTCTGGCCGATGAAATGGGTGTGGAATTGTGTGAAGGTGGTGATCTTTTTGTGTCGGATGGGTGGCTGTATATGCGCACCACGCAAGCGCCAAAGCGGGTTGATGTGGTTTATCGCCGAATTGATGATGACTTTCTTGATCCGCTAAGCTTCCGTCCCGATTCAAGCTTGGGTGTGCCAGGCATTCTGGATGTCTACCGCGCGGGACGCGTAACGCTGGTGAACGCGCCCGGCACGGGCGTTGCCGACGATAAATCAATTTACACTTTCATGCCGGATATCATCGAATTCTACACAGGTGAAAAGCCGTTGCTCAACAATGTTCCAACCTGGCGCTGTTCCAACCCGCAAGAGTTGAAATATGTAGATGAGCATTTAGCAGAGTTGGTAGTGAAAGAAGTCCACGGCTCCGGCGGTTATGGAATGTTAGTCGGTCCCACCTCAACCAAAGCATAAATCGAAACATTTCGCGCCAAATTGCAAGCAAGGCCTTCTAACTATATAGCGCAACCCACCTTGGCCCTATCGACAGTTCCCACATTCGTTGATGCAGGCATCGCGCCGCGCCATGTGGATTTGCGCCCTTTTGTGTTGTCGGGAGATCAAGTGCGCATCACGCCAGGCGGTCTTACGCGGGTAGCTTTAAAAGAGGGTTCTCTGGTGGTTAATTCCAGCCAAGGCGGGGGCACCAAAGACACTTGGGTGTTGGAAGACTGATCATGTTGGGAAGAACTGCTGCTTCGCTTTTTTGGATGTCACGCTATGTCGAACGCGCCGAAAACATGGCGCGCTTGCTCGAAGTGGGTTACCGCATCACATTGATGCCTGGTGCCGTTGAAGGCCACAGGGATGAATGGCAATCAACTCTGGCCAGTGCGGCCTGTTTGCAAACTTATTCTGCCAAACATAAACAAATCGACGGCACAATGGTGATCAATTTTCTGTTGTTTGATGAAGACAACACATCAAGCGTAAAATTTTGCATGCGCGCCGCGCGCAATAACGGCCGCGCTGTGCGCACCGCTCTCACACGCGACGTGTGGGAAAGCCTGAACTCAACATGGAATGAATTGGCGCAAATTGATCCAGCCACCATAACGCCAGACCGCCTTCCCAGCTTTCTGGATTGGGTAAAACAAAAAGCCATGGCATTTCGCGGCGCACTTCTCGGTACCATGCTGCGCAATGATCCCTATTACTTCAGCCAGCTTGGTAATTTCATTGAACGCGCAGACAACACGGCACGCATTCTCGATGTGAAATATTTCATCCTTTTGCCTCGCCCCACTGATGTGGGCAGTGAGTTGGATGCGCAACAATGGGCGCAGGTTTTACGCTCTGTTTCCGCGCACCGCGCCTATCGGTGGTTTTATAAAGATAGCAGATATAAGCCTTGGTTGGTTTCTGAGTTTCTGATCCTGAAAGATGAAATGCCACGTTCTCTGTTATTCACTTATAATTGGATCAATGCGGCGCTGAAAGATTTAGGCACACTTTATGGTCAGCGCTATGAATGTCATGATTTGGCCAGTGAAATCCAGGAGCTGTTGAAAAACGGCAATATGGAAGAAATTTTTCAAAATGGCTTGCACGAGTTTTTGGCTGATTTCATGCACAAGAATAACGCGCTTTCCACCGCTATCGCCAAAACCTATAACTTCCCATGATACCCTCTAATCTCAAGTGAGAACTATGCGCCTTCACGTTCGCCACACGACGCACTTTGAATACAACACCGCACTCGTTTATGCTGTGCAACGCTTTATGCTGACCCCTCTCAGCTTTGCTTCGCAACGCGTAGAGAGTTGGAAAATCACAGCGCCTGGCATGGACAAAGCGCTGGCCTATAGCGACGGCTTTGGCAATAAAGTGCATCTGGCCAGTTTGGCCAATCATCAAGGCCCAATGGATGTGGTGGCTGAGGGTATTGTTGAAAGCAGCGATGCAGGTGGTTTGGTAAAAGGCATTGCTGAAATAGCGCCCCGCGCTGTCTATTTGCGACAGTCACCAGCAACTGCGCCAAGCGAAGCCATGTTGAAATTAGCAACACCGGTGGCCAACAAAGATACGTTGCCATTCCTTCATCACTTGCTGAAACAGATCCACAAAAATGTGGAATATCGAATAGGCACAACAGACAACCAAACCACCGCTGCCCAAGCCTTCGCCAATGGCAATGGCGTATGCCAAGATCACACTCATATTTTTATCGGCATCACAAGAGCGCTGCGACTTCCATCGCGTTATGTCACAGGGTACCTGGTGACTGGGATTGGCGCGTCATCTACTGCCGCACATGCCTGGGCCGAAATTTTTGTGCCGGATTTGGGCTGGGTAGGCTTTGATGCCGCCAATGGCATCTGCCCCACCGATAATTATGTTCGTGTGGCAGCAGGCATTGACGCAGCAAGCGTAACACCGATCAGAGGTTCGCGCCGCGGCGGGGTGGCAGAAACAATGACAGTTGAAGTTATAGTTGAAATCGCCCAACAATAGTAAATTGCCTGCCAGCGTCTTTGCCAGAGCCGTTGAGGCGTTTTTTGGAGCTGTGAATGGGCGAGGCGGAAAAACGCGTAAGGGAACTCACGATTTGGAAGGGTGATGTCATTTTGCAACCGCTGAAAGGCGGGGTGAGCAACGCCAGTTTCAGCGTTCAAGACTCTACCGGAAAATATGTGACACGCGTCGGCGAGGATTATCCATTCCATCAGGTCTCGCGCGCCCGAGAAGCAATTGCAGCACGCGCGGCTTTTGGTGTGGGCCTATCACCTGAGGTTATTCATACTGAAAAGGGCTTAATGGTGATCCGCTATATCGATGCCCATACCTTTACCGAAAATGATGTGCGCGAAAACTCTGGGGCCTGTGTGTCATTGATCCAGCAGTGTCACCGCGAGATGGGCAAGCGCGTGGATGGACAGGGCGCGATATTCTGGGTGTTTCAAATTTTACGCGACTATGCTGCGACATTGCACGATGCCGGGCATTCTCGCGCCCCTGAAATTCCTCGTTGGATGAAAGTTGTGGCAGCACTTGAAGCCGCGCAAGTTCCAATGCCGATTATTTTTGGCCATCATGACTTGTTGCCGACAAACTTTATGGATGACGGGAAAAAACTTTGGCTGATTGACTGGGAATATGGTGCCTTTGGAACACCGATGTTTGATCTGGCCAATATTGCTGCTGCCAATTTGTTCGATGATAAGCTCGAAGAAAATATGTTGCGGCAATATTTTGGGCGTTCGCCAGATCTTGCATTAAGCCGCGCTTATTCCGCCATGAAAGTTGCTGCGGCTTTGCGTGAGGCGATGTGGGGTATGGTCTCGGAACTCTACTTGAATGCGCCGGGGGTGGACTATGTGGTTTATGCCAAAGAATACCTCGAACGTTTTGAAACGATACTCAAAGACTATGAAATAAGGTTTGAATCTTTATGACTGGTGCATTTCCAACCCATGCGGACGTTGTCGTGATTGGTGGCGGTATTATTGGCTGTTCAACGGCCTATCATTTGGCGCGTGATCACAAAGCCAATGTAGTTGTGCTTGAACAAAACAAAATCACCTCAGGTTCAACTTGGCATGCGGCCGGGTTGGTGGGCCAACTTCGCTCCTCTGCATCAATTACGCAGGTTTTGAAATATTCGGTTGAGCTTTATAAAAATCTTGAAAAGGAAACGGGGCTTCAAACCGGCTGGAAAATGACGGGTTGTTTACGCCTAGCCACTAACCAAGATCGCTGGACCGAATATCAGCGTTTGGCCACCACGGCACAAAGCTTTGGCATGGAGATGCATTTGCTTTCGCCCTCCGAAGTGAAAAAAATGTTCCCGCTGCTTGAAACAAATGATTTGGTTGGTGCCTCATTCTTGCCAACTGATGGGCAAGCTTCACCTTCCGACATTACACAATCGCTAGCCAAGGGTGCGCGCATGCATGGTGCCAAATTCTATGAAGGCGCGCGTGTTATTGGCTTTGATATTGTTGATGGCTTTGTAACCTCGGTGAAAACCACCTTAGGTAATATCAGTTGTGGCCGTGTGGTGAATTGCGCTGGCATGTGGGCACGCCAAATCGGCGCGATGGCTGGTGTGAACGTTCCATTGCAACCCGTCAAACATCAATATGTGATAACTGAAACGTTGAATGGTTTGGCGCGTGATGCGCCAACGATCCGAGATCCTGATTTGCGCACCTATTTTAAAGAAGAAGTGGGCGGGCTGGTGTTTGGTGGTTATGAACCCAATCCAAAATCGTGGGTGCTTGATGACGTGCCTGAGAGTTTTGAATTTCAATTGTTCGACGATGATTTTGATCACTTTGAACAACACATGAGCAACGCGTTACTGCGCATTCCAGCATTGGAAGATACTGGCATTAAGAAAATGATCAATGGACCAGAAAGCTTCACGCCTGACGGTAATTTTATTTTAGGGGCCGCACCTGAACTCAAGAATTTCTACGTGGGCGCCGGCTTCAATGCCTTTGGTATTGCATCAGGTGGTGGCGCAGGTTGGGTATTGGCTGACTGGGTGATGAAAGGCGAAGCGCCAACTGACCTATGGAGCGTTGATATCAGGCGTTTCTCAGCACTGCACAAGGACCGCGCTTGGGTAAATGAGCGCACGCTGGAAGCTTACGGCAAACATTATACAGTGGGCTTTCCGCATGAAGAATATTTGAGTGGTCGCCCGCGCATCGTTTCTCCGCTTTATCCTATGTTGAAGGCCAAAGGGGCTTGCTTTGGATCAAAGCTTGGTTGGGAACGACCAAATTGGTTTGCACCAGAGGGGGTTGATCCGATTGATCACTATTCAATGGGACGGCAAAATTGGTTTGACCACGTTGGTGCAGAGCATAGGGCCGTGCGTGAGACGGCGGGGCTTTTCGATCAGTCTTCGTTTGCTAAGTTTGAGATGAAAGGACCAGATGCAGAAGCTACGCTTAACTTTATTTGCGCAAATAAAATTCCATCTGAAGCCGGTCGATTGGTCTACACACAGCTTCTGAATACGCGTGGTGGGATTGAATGTGATCTCACTGTGGCGAGACTGGCAGTTGATCACTTTTACATTGTGACCGGAACTGGGTTCCGCACCCACGATTTCCACTGGATTGTGGATCACATTCCTTCAAAGATGAACGTTAAATTGATCGATGTTACCGAAGACTATGGAACACTGTCTTTGATGGGGCCACTGTCTCGGGCTATTTTACAGAAGACAACACGCAACGATATTTCTTCTGCTGGATTTAAATTTGGGGATGCGAAGATGATAGATGTCAGTGGACATCTGGTTCGCGCACTCAGAGTCACTTATGTTGGCGAGTTGGGTTATGAATTGCATGTGCCGATCGCTGGCTTAGGGGATGTTTATGAGGCTTTAATGCAGATTGGTGAACCTTTGGGGTTAAAACTTGCGGGATACCGCGCCATTGAATCTCTGCGTTTGGAAAAAGGTTACCGCGCTTGGGGGGCTGATATTACGCCGAATGACTCACCCTTGGAGGCGGGTCTTGGTTGGGCAGTTAAATTGAAAAGTAGCGTTGACTTTATTGGCCGAACTGCTCTGGAAGCTAAGCGCGTCAAGCCCCTGACAAAAATGCTGGTGGGCTTTACCACAGAGCGTGAAGATGTTGTGCTCGTGGGCCGTGAGACAATATTGCGCGATGGAAAGTTTGCGGGCTATCTCACTTCAGGCGGTTATGGCTATAGTGTCCGAAAGCCCATTGGCTATGGCTATGTGCGAAACTTAGGGGATGTCACTGACAATTACGTGACCACAGGCAAATATGAATTGGTGGTAGCGCAGGAACGCGTTAAAGCTATCCCGCATTTGAAGCCAATATACGATCCGACGAATGAAAAGATCAAGGTTTAACCACCTTTGCTAAAACTAACCGTGATGACGACAGTTGAAGTTTAAATAGAGATCGATCAACAATAGTGCATTGATTCTGAGGGGTTTGGGATGACATATTGCGTGGGCATGCTGTTGGATGAAGGTCTGGTAATGGCCGCCGACACACGCACTAATGCCGGCTTGGACAGTGTAGGTAAATTTAAAAAGCTGCATTGTTGGTCAAATCCTGGCAAAGGCGTTTTTACTTTGCTGACTGCGGGCAACTTGGCTGTCACGCAAGCCGTGGTCAGTTTGCTCAATGAACATGCCAACTCTAAAAACTCAAAAGATCCAGACAATCTATTTGCGGCCAAAACCATGTTTCAGGCAGCACGCATTGTGGGCCGCGCCATTCGCGCCGTGCGCAAGATAGATGGCGAACAATTAGGTGCCAAGGCAGATGCCTTTTCCGCAAGCTTTATTTTTGGTGGGCAGATCGGCAAAGAAGTGCCGCGGCTTTTTCAAATTTACACTGAAGGTAATTTCATTGAGGCCACACCGGACACGCCATTCTTTCAAATTGGCGAACATAAATATGGTAAGCCAATTTTAGACCGTGTGGCGCGCAACGATATGAAGCTGGGAGACGCTGCTAAGATGGTGCTGGTTTCATTTGATTCGACGCTGCGCTCAAACCTTACGGTTGGTCTGCCGATTGACATGCTGACTTATGAAGCAGGGACGTTGAAGTTTGAACACACCAAGCGAATTGGGCCGGACGATCCTTACTTCAAAATGCTTTCAACTGAATGGTCAAAGGCGTTGCGCAATGCCTTTTCGCAGATCGAAGCTTTCGACATCTAGGTGTGTCGCGCAGGCAATTCCAAGGTTACATAAATTTCGCACATCTGACGATTGATTTTGGTGTAGTATCCAGCCTGATTTATTTGCAGCAAAGCATAGGTTAATCAGGAACCAGAATGAACGACACTCCGCCACAAAAACACCCCCCACAAACATCACAAAAGCCACCTTCGTCAACGGGGTTCGGCGCTTTAGCAAAATGGATATTTGTTTTAGCCTTAGTTGTTGGTGGCTATTTCGGTTGGCAATATTGGCACAATCATTCGCAAACGGCGGCACAAACTGACGCGACATCTGCTGCATCAACTACTGGCGGCAGACGCGGCAGTTTTGGAGCAGGTGGCAACGCTCCTCAAACCGTGCGCAGCGCTGAAATTGTCGCCGCTGATGTCCCGATAACAATCAACGCGTTGGGTGGCGTTACACCGTTAGTCTCCCTCAATGTGCAAGCCCAAGTTTCGGGCCAGCTGCAGAAGCTTGGTTTTGCAGAGGGCCAGATGGTGAAGAAGGGTGATTTTCTCGCCCAGATTGATGATCGGCCATACCGCGCCACTTTGGCCCAAGCGCAATCGCAGCTCGACAAAGATACGGCGCTCGAAAATCAGGCCACTTCTGATCTCACGCGCTATCAGACCTTGATCAAGCAGGATTCAATTGCAGGCCAACAAGTAGAAGACCAGAAATTCCTCGTCAAACAATATGCCGCCGCAATGGGTTCGGACCAAGCTTTGATCAATGCGGCACAGCTGAACATTGATAATTGCCGCATCACCTCCAGTATTGATGGCCGCGCTGGCTTGAAGCAAATTGATGAGGGCAATAACGTCCAAGCGGGCAGTACCAGCATTGTCTTGATCAACCAAATGCAGCCAATCAGCGTGGTGTTTTCAATCCCAGAAGATAGCCTGTCACGAGTATTGGCACGGATGAATTCGGGAGCCAGCCTGCCTGTTACTGCCTTTGACCGCGGCAATATCGACAAAATTGCAACAGGCACATTAAGCGCGGTTGATGCCCAAATTGATTCAACAACGGGGACCGTCAAACTTCGTGCCGTGTTCGACAACAAGGACGATGCGCTTTTTCCGCAGCAATTTGTCAATATCAGCATGTTGGTGGACACGGTCGTCGGCGCAACTGTGGTGCCTAACTCTGCCATCCAACTGGGGATTGACGGCAGCTTTGTTTATGTCATCAATGATGACCAGACTGTGAGTGTGCGTGCGGTAAAAACCGGAACAGTGAACGGCGAAAGCACATTGATTGCGAGTGGCCTCAAAGTAGGCGAACGCGTGGTAGTGGACGGTGTTGACCGATTGAAAGAGGGCGTAAAAGTAATTGTGCGCGATACACCAGTTGCAGCGACTAACACGCCAACGGGTAACGCACCAATCATTTCGGCCACGCCAGATGCGCAAGCAAAACCCGCCGCAGCACCCGCTGACGGTGCAGCAAATGCTCCGGTCGATCCCAACGCACCCCCCAAGAAGCGCACGCACAAGGGCGATGGTTCGCACAAACCCGCCGATGGCGCGGCAACGCCGTGAACCCGTCACGTCTTTTCATAGACCGGCCAGTGATGACATCACTTTTGATGGTCGCCATCGTCATGGTTGGCGTTGTGGCTTACCGATTTCTGCCTCTCTCGGCTCTACCTGAGGTGGATTATCCCACTATTCAGGTTCAAACTTTTTATCCTGGTGCCAGCCCCGAAGTGATGACATCTTCCGTCACCGCACCACTGGAGCGTCAGTTTGGGCAAATGCCCAGCTTAGCGGAAATGTCATCGCAAAGTTCCGCTGGTGCGTCAGTAGTCACACTGCGCTTTGGGCTTGATATCGATATTGATGTGGCCGAGCAAGAAGTGCAAGCCGCGATCAATGCGGCTGGAAATTTGTTGCCTGGTGATCTTCCCGCACCTCCGATTTACGCTAAGGTAAACCCCGCTGATGCGCCAATTCTCACGCTTGGTGTGACAGCAAAGCTCACCAAACTGATTGATGTTGAAGACCTTGTTGATAATCGTCTCGCACAGAAGCTGTCGCAAGTTCCAGGCGTGGGCCTGGTTTCCATTTCAGGAGGCCAACGCCCCTCCATTCGCATTCATGCCGATCCTAACAAGCTTGCAGCTTACGGCTTAAATCTCGATGATTTGCGCACTACTATCGCAAGCCTAAACGTCAACACGCCTAAAGGCAATTTTGATGGGCCATCGCAATCTGCCTCGATCAACGCCAATGACCAGATACGTGACCCGAATGACTATGTCACGTCTATCATCGCATATCGCAATGGTGCGGCTGTGCGCTTGTCAGATGTGGCGACGGTGGAGCGCGGGCCAGAGAATGACAAGCTCGCCGCCTGGATGAACCGCGATCCGGCCATCATTATCAACATCCAACGCCAGCCTGGGGCCAATGTCATTCAGGTGGTTGACAGCATCAAAAAGCTACTGCCCTCACTCACTGCAAATTTGCCGGCTGATGTGACGGTTACACCACTGACTGACCGCACCGTCACTATCCGCGCCTCAGTTCAAGATGTGGAATTTGAATTGACCTTGGCAGTGGCCCTTGTAGTGCTGGTGATCTTCTTATTCCTGCGCAACATTCCCGCAACT
>DATCEN010000311.1:0-4061 GCA_036510015.1 Aestuariivirga sp. | reverse complement strand
TCAACGTCAACGATAACTTCTTCGATGGGCTCCAGCCTATTGCCAGCTTCATCCGTTTTGAACACCACGCGTGGGCGCCCAACAGTCAGCTCAAAGCCTTCGCGGCGCATCACTTCAATCAAAATGCCAAGCTGCAATTCGCCACGACCAGCGACTTCAAAGGCATCGGTTTCATTTTCAGAAGCCGTAACTTTCAAAGCCACATTGCCTTCAGCCTCACGCAGCAAACGTTCGCGAATGACGCGCGACTGAACCTTGTCGCCTTCTTTGCCGGCCAGCGGTCCGTCATTGATGCGGAATGTCATGGTGAGGGTTGGCGGATCAATGGGCTGCGCTTGGATCGGCACAGTCACTGTGGGATCAGCAATGGTGTCAGCAACTGTCGCAGTGGTCAGGCCTGAAATTGCGATAATGTCGCCAGCGTCAGCCTGCTCGACAGGAATACGTTCTAGCCCGCGGAAAGAAAGAACTTTAGAAACGCGGCCCAGTTCTACCACCGTGCCATCACGGCCCAAGGCGCGGACTGCTTGATTGGCTTTCACTGAACCAGAGCGGATGCGCCCGGTGAGGACGCGGCCCAAAAATGGATTGGCTTCAATCGTGGTCACCAACATGCGGAACGGGCCGTCTTCAACTACGGGTGGCTTGAAATGTGAAACCACCATATCAAACAGCGCCGACATATCATCGGCTTGCTTTTCTGGCGTAGTGCTCATCCAGCCCAGCTTGGCAGAGCCATAGATGATCGGAAAATCAAGCTGCTCATCTGTTGCATCAAGTGCGGCAAACAGATCAAACACCTCATTCACCACTTCTTGATAACGCTGATCCGGACGATCAATTTTATTGATCACAACGATGGGCTTAAGCCCAAGCTTCAAGGCTTTAGCCAACACAAACTTGGTTTGTGGCATCGGGCCTTCGGCAGCATCAACCAGCAAGGCCGCACCATCCACCATGTTCAAAATACGCTCAACTTCACCGCCAAAATCGGCGTGGCCTGGTGTATCCACAATGTTGATGCGGGTGTCTTTCCACTGCACTGAAGTGACCTTGGCCAGAATGGTAATGCCGCGTTCTTTTTCTAAATCGTTGGAATCCATGGCGCGCTCGGCAACCTTTTGGTTGTCGCGGAAGGTGCCGGATTGTGCCAGCAAACGGTCGATCAATGTGGTCTTACCGTGGTCAACGTGGGCAATAATAGCAATGTTGCGCAGATTCATATGAGCGCCAACTTTCTGTAAAATGAGCGGAATTGGCGCGGCCTTAGCATGTGCAGCATTGAGAAGCAAACGTCTCAGTCAGCCCTGGCAACCACCCGCGCTGGAACGCCTTGAACCCGCACTCCACTCTCAAGATGGGTGATAACCACAGCACCTGCTGCCACCATGCAGCGCGTCCCAATGTGAATGCCTTCGCGCACGCTGGCACCAAGGCCAATCCAGCTTTCTGCGCCAACCTCAACGTCGCCGCCCAAATGCGCCCCCGGTGAGATATGAACACCATCGCCAATCACACAATCATGGTCAACGCTGGCGGAAGTATTCACAATCACACCATGCCCTAGCATAGCACCGGCATTAACCACAGCGCCTGCCATAACCACACAACCCATGCCAATTTTGGCATGTTTGGAAACACTGGCAAATGGATGCACCAGCGTTGGCATAGAAATGCCCGCTGAAACCATCTCTAGCACCAGCTTCGAGCGCAAACCATTGGTGTTCAGCGCCACGAAGCGCTCAAAACCCTGGCTACTATTTTCAAAGCTGCGACCCACCACCTTCCAAGCAAGATTTTCGCTCTGCCCAGGCCAGCGCGCATCCACAAACTCGATGGCTGAATAACCACACAGCTCGGCGATATCAGCAACCACGCGCCCATGCCCGCCAGCGCCTAAAATGCAAATGCCTTTTGCCGACTGAGCCATGTTTCTTGTTTACCTCATGTTGCGTTTGCGCGCCGCCAATGTCCGCAGGCGCAGCGCGTTCAGCCTAATAAAGCCCGCTGCATCTTTCTGGTCATAAGCGCCGCGATCATCTTCAAAGGTCACCAATTCATTGGAGTAAAGCGACTTAGGAGACTTGCGCCCCACCACAATCACATTACCCTTGTAAAGCTTAAGGCGAACCACGCCCTCAACATGTTCCTGAGACTTGTCAATCATAGCCTGCAACATTTCGCGCTCTGGGGCAAACCAAAAGCCGTAATAAATCAGCTCGGCATATTTAGGCATGAGTGAATCTTTGAGGTGGGCCGCCTCGCGGTCAAGCGTCAGGCTCTCCATCGCGCGGTGTGCCACACTTAAAATAGTACCGCCCGGCGTTTCATAAACCCCGCGAGACTTCATGCCCACAAAACGGTTTTCCACCAAATCCAAACGCCCAATGCCATTGTCATGGCCGTATTGATTGAGTGCTGTAAACAAAGTGGCCGGAGACATGGCCTTGCCGTTAATCGCAACCGGGTCACCCTTTTTGAATTCAATCTCAATATAAGTGGCTTTGTCGGGTGCATCTTCCGGCGCGATGGTGCGCTGGAACACATAAGGCGGCGGCTCCACAAACGGGTCTTCCAACACTTTGCCTTCAGATGATGAGTGCAGCAAATTCGCATCCACCGAAAATGGCGCATCTCCGCGCTTGTCCTTAGGCACCGGAATTTGGTGAGCTTCCGCAAAAGCCAACAAATCGGTGCGACTTTTGAAAGCCCATTCCCGCCATGGTGCGATGACTTTAATGTCTGGGTTCAGCGCATAGGCCGTCAGTTCAAAACGCACTTGGTCATTGCCCTTGCCAGTTGCACCATGGGCGATAGCATCAGCGCCTGTCTCAGCGGCAATCTCAATCAAACGTTTAGCGATCAAAGGCCGCGCAATGGACGAGCCCAACAAATACACGCCCTCATACATGGCATTGGCCCGAAACATCGGGAACACGAAATCACGGATAAATTCTTCGCGGACATCTTCAACATAGATGTTTTTGATGCCCATCAACTCGGCCTTCTTGCGCGCTGGTTCCAACTCGCCGCCTTGGCCCAGATCAGCGGTGAAGGTTACGACCTCCGCGCCATATTCGGTTTGCAGCCATTTCAGGATGATGGATGTGTCAAGCCCGCCAGAATAAGCGAGAACGACTTTTTTGATTTTGGATTTGGCGGTCATGAATGTCTCTTCTTAAATCGTAATTTCATATAGTCCCCTTAACTACGTCATCCCCGCGAAAGCGGGGATCCAGCTGCTTATCGTGAGTACGTGAAGAAGAAGCTGGGCCCCTGCCTTCGCAGGGGTGACGAACGGGATAGTGTGTTGAAGAGCGGCCTATCATGTCAAAGCCATAGGCCACAACCCCAATCAATGTTTAAAACAATTGTTACGATGCCACTGCAAATAATGATGGTGTGGCCGTAGCCTAGGATCGCTAGGGACCAAAGCTTTCAGATCAGGGCGCAAAAGATGGTTTACTTCATGATTGAGATGTCTAGATTTCAAGATTGTGAAATCGTCGGAAAGCGAAAGTAATCCGCGATCAAACATCCAGTGGACAGTGCCTGATAGTGCGATACCATTTCGAATAGAATCTGGGCCGTTATGTTCCACAGGCTTTATGTGCGCAGCTTCGACTTCAGGTCTGCCTTTTCCGTTTATCAACCTTAGGCCTGTAAAAGCACAAGTTCTGTCATAGACCACGCGCACATGTTGCTTAAACTTTGCGTCTCTAAATGGCCTATTTAACAAAAGCTGGCTAATCGGTCGAACTATGTCAGGCTGGGGGCCCTCACCAAATCCCATTATTTGGCTCAAGTCAGTGGATTTCTCAGATACATATTCATCAACTCTATCTGGCCACTCATCGGGCGTAGAAAGGCCGGCCTCAAGAATTGCATCAAATTCAGAACGCTCTATCAATCGCACCGCTTGAACAGCGCGCCCACCATTGATTGACCCATCTTCTTGTATCAGTTTTTTCTCAAAGCCACCATTTAGTTGATAATGGACGGGGTCATCAAAATCCAAAAAACCTTGTATCTCTGCATAATGATGATTGGCCAAATTTTGG
>DATCEN010000310.1:0-2103 GCA_036510015.1 Aestuariivirga sp. | reverse complement strand
GCGCGCCGCATCAGGCGCGTGCGTATTCATGTGAAGCCGCCGCCACAGGTGGCTCCGGTAGTAAGCCCACAACATGGCTGAGCCCAAGTTGCCGCCATTGGTTGGCGCTGTAGGTCTTGCTGGCCTTGACCAAAGAGCGCGAGAAATTTTCCGCAATCTGGTTGAAACTTATATTGCTACCGGAGAGCCCGTGGGGTCTCGCACTCTTGCCAAATCAAATCTGGCTGGCTTGTCGCCTGCTTCCATCCGCAATGTGTTGATGGATTTGGAAGATACGGGTCTGGTTTACGCACCCCATACATCTGCTGGCCGCCTTCCCACACAAGCGGGCTTGCGTTTTTTTGTGGATGCCTTGTTGCAACTCAATACCATGGACGGCGCTGAGCGCGCGCGCATGGAACAAGAAATTGCTGCGGGCCGCCAACACCATAGGCCTGAAGACGTGTTGAGCGAAGCCTCAACCATGCTGTCGGGCCTTTCGCAATGTGCCTCATTGGTGATGAGCCCGAAATTCAACGCACGTCTCAAACATATTGAATTTCTCAATCTCTCACCAGGTCGTGCCCTGGTGATTTTGGTGAGTGAAGACGGCAGTGTTGAAAATCGTTTGGTCGATGTGCCGCCCGGCCTGCCGCCATCCAGTTTTCAGCGCGCGTCAAACTATCTCTCACAACTGGCACTGGGGCGCAGCATTGATGAACTGCGCCGCCATGTCGGCGTTGAAGTGGACAGCCTGCGCCGCGAATTAGACGAACTTTCGGCGCGGCTGGTGGAAAGCGGCCTTGCTGTCTGGTCTGGCGCTGATGATCTTGCCTCACGCAACTTGATCGTAAAAGGCCAATCCAATTTGCTGGAGCAGCAGGGCGCTTCCGATGATCTTGAGCGCATCCGCCGCCTGTTTGACGACATTGAAAACAAGCGCGGGTTGGTTGAGGTTTTGGGCCTAGCTGAGAATGCCGAAGGGGTGCGCATTTTCATCGGTTCTGAAAATCGCTTGTTTTCCATGTCAGGCTCAAGCCTCATTGTGGCGCCATTTCGCAACAATGAAGAGAAAATTGTTGGTGTATTGGGTGTAATCGGCCCCACCCGCCTGAACTATGCGCGCATTATCCCCATGGTTGATTACACCGCAAAGTTGGTTGGACGGCTGCTGTCCTGATATTTTGTTCTCTTGATTTTTGGGGCGCGATTGCCGATATGCAAGCCCATGACCGATGAAACCGAAATCCCAGAAAGCCCCGAAGCGCCAGAAGCTGAAATTGCCGCTGATCCGCGTGATCTTGAAATCATTACGCTGAAAGATGAAGTGGCCAACAGCAAAGACCGCCTGCTGCGTCTTGCTGCCGAAATGGATAATTTGCGCAAACGCACTGAACGTGAAAAGGCCGAAGCGACACTTTATGCGGCCACAAATTTTGCGCGCGATCTTTTGCCCGTTGCTGACAATCTTGGCCGTGCTTTGCAAGCCTTGCCGCAAGACGAGCGTGAGCAGGCTGGTGAGATTGAACGTAATCTGATTACCGGCGTGGAGATGACTGAGCGTGAATTGCTGCATGTTTTTCAACGCCACGGCATCCGCAAGCTTGAAACTATTGGCCAAAAGTTTGACCCTAATTTCCATCAGGCTATCTATGAAGTGCCAACCAATGAAAAGCCGCCCGGCACCGTGATGCAGGAAATGCAACCGGGCTTTGCGGTAGGTGATCGTTGTTTGCGCCCTGCCATGGTGGGTGTTGCAAAGGCTGCCAACTAAACACCAAAAACCTCAGCAGCAGGCAAAGTGGCAATCCGCCCAAAACCTGCAACTGTATGAACGAGTGTGGGCTCCAGCCGCCAAAAGCTGAAGTCACCGAATTCGGCATAGCCAGCAGCATAGGGATGCAAGGCTAGGTAAGCGTCTTTTGCAGCTTGATCTTGCCCTAGCCTCACGCATTGGCCCATGATTGACGCGCGCATGCCGGTTAAAACATCACCATGCGGGGGTAGTTCGCTGACCAGCAAACTTGCAGCAGGATCGACAGCTAGGGCTTGTGTATGCCGTGCCAAAGCCGAAAAGAGGAAAATGGGCAAACCCTTGTGGTCGCAGGCATAATTGACCAAAGC
>DATCEN010000309.1:0-11125 GCA_036510015.1 Aestuariivirga sp. | reverse complement strand
CTCTTAATTCGTCCCAAGCTTTTGGATCAAATCCATTTAACTGCTCAAACGCAAATTGTCGGTCGCGCCCGGGTGCCAGACCAGAGGCAATTTCTGCAGCTTCAATGACAAAAGTGCCAGAGCCGCACATCGGATCAAGCACTGGCTCATCGCCCTTGTAACCACATTGTCGTAAGAAAAGTGCTGCCATGGTTTCACGCATCGGAGCCTTGCCCACGGCTTCTTTGTAGCCACGTTTATGCAAGGCCGTGCCTGAGGTGTTGAGGCTGATGGTGCATTGTTCTTTATCAATACGGACCATCACTTCAAGCAAAGCATCTTCACTGATTACCATGCCGGCCTCTTCGGCCAGCGCACTTTCGATTCGCGCTTTTACCGCGCCCGAATGATAGACCCGTGACGCATGACATGACGCAGTGACATTTACAGAAGTGCCGCGCAATATAAAATCTCTCCACGGGAACTTACGCGCCCGCTTATCAAGCTCCGACAAATGTGAAACCCGAAATGTGCCGATGCGCGCCAAGACCGCGCCTGCGCCGCGCAAATTCAAATTGGCGCGCCAAACATCTTTCCATGTGCCATTGAGAAGTACGCCGCCTGGTCTCGTACCAGCGAGCGCGAAACGCTGTTCTGCTGCTTCAGCCGCCAAGACCTTTTCAAGCCCCGGCGTGCACACCAACATGATTTCAAATTTGTCTATTGCCATCAGGATTTGTTCATACGCCTAGTAATGGCGCGGGTGAAGAACTGCGGGCTTAATCGCCCGGCTTGCACGAATATTTTGTTCATTACACCAGACACAATGAATGCTTGGTTGCGCGCCAGGGCAGCCAGCCCGTCATCCACCACCTTTTCAGCAGCGCCTGCAAAGCGCCTAAATTTCACGTTGCTGGCACCGGCAGCGTCAAAGAATTCGGTTTTGGTCGAGCCGGGGCAAAGGCAAGACACCTTGATGCCATCACGTTTCACTTCTTCGTGCAAAGCTTCTGAGAAAGACAAAACGAAGGCTTTCGATGCGTAGTAAACTGCCATGTAAGGTCCAGCTTGAAAAGCTGCGGTTGAACTCACATTGAGAATGCTACCGCTTTTGCGGAGCTTCATTGACGGCAAAACTGCATGGCACAATTGCATGAGCGCTGTACAATTCAAATTTATCATCTCGGTTTGACGGGCCACATCTTGTGCTGCAAAAGCGCCAAGACCACCAAACCCCGCATTGTTGATGAGGCAGGTGACTTCCAATTTCTTGGTGGCAAGCCGCTTCATTAATTTGTCAACGGCAGTGAGGGTCGACAAATCTGCTGCTTCCACGAAAGCAGAAATGCCATAGGCCTTGTTCAATTCTGCTGCCAACTTATCCAATCTATCCTTGCGGCGCGCAACCAAAACCAAATTGTTTTTCCTGGCGGCAAGCTTGCGCGCAAAAATTGCGCCAAGGCCGCTAGACGCGCCTGTGATAAGTGTAACGTCCATGATGTTCTCCAACTGCCAGCCCTATAGGCCAGCGGGCGTTGCGCCACCATAGGCCCAATCAAGTAATTGAACAGTGTGCAGTATCGGAACGCGAGTGCTATTTTGAAGCTGTGTGATGCAGCCGATGTTGCCAGTCGCAATCATGTCAGGCGACAGCGCATCAATCGCAGCTAGCTTATTATCACGCAGCTTGTTTGAAATTTCTGGCTGCATGATGTTGTAGATGCCCGCTGAGCCACAACAGAGATGTGAGTCATCAGGCTCCATCACTTCAAATCCGGCGCGACGCAAAAGCTCAGGTGGTTCGGATTTAATCTGCTGGCCATGTTGCATTGAACACGCAGAATGATAGGCCACGCGGCCACTGCCCTTGCCTTGTGGTAAATCTAGTGCCGCTAAAAATTCCGTTATGTCTTTGGCCTTGTCACTGATGGCCATAGCTTTATTCGCATAGTCTCTGTCGCCCCGGAACATAAAGCCATAGTCTTTGATTGTCGTGCCACAGCCCGAAGTCGTGATAATAACGGCGTCAACGTTTTCAGCCGTCCACTGATCAATAGAACGACGCGCGCGAGATAGCGCATCATGTTCTTTACCCATGTGATGAGTGAGGGAACCGCAACACGCCTCACCCGCGCTGACCACAACTTCATAACCCAACCGGTTCAGCAAACGAATGGTGGCGGCGTTGATTTCTGGATCCAGCACGCTTTGTACGCAGCCTTGGAGCAAAGCGACACGGGCCTTTCTAACGCCCCTTGCAGGGTAAGTGCCGGGCCCACCAAAGCCAAGCGGGCGCGGAAGGCGTGCTGGTACCAAATCCAAAGCGGCGCGCAATCGGCCGCTGGTAATGGGCGTGAATAATTTGGCAAATCGCGTCGCAATCAACGACAGACGGAACAAACGAGGACGCGGCATTACGAAAGCCAAAATATTGCGCAGCACCCGTTCAAATATCGGGCGCCGGTAGGTTTCTTCAATATGCACACGGGCATGATCCACCAGATGCATATAGTTCACACCAGAAGGACAGGTGCTCGTACACGAAAGGCAACTGAGGCAACGATCAATATGCTTAACTGTATCGGCGGTTGCAGGCTTGCCCTGCTCCAGCATTTCTTTCATCAAATAGATGCGGCCGCGCGGGCTGTCATTTTCGTCGCCCAGTAAAACATACGTCGGGCAAGTCGCAGCGCAGAAACCGCAATGTACGCATTTTCTCAGCACGTCATTGGAAGCGGCAATTTTGTGATCAGCCAGTTGCGCGGCAGTGAAATTCGTTTGCATCAAAATTCTCGATACATCTTGTGTGGGTTGAACAGGCGGTTGGGATCAAAAGCATTTTTTACCCGAACTGAAAGTGCTGCTAATTCTGGTGCTTGTGGATGAAATACATCAGTCTTAGCGCGCGCTGCCTCATCTGCACGAAACAAAGTGGCCACACCGGAATTCATATAGCGCCGCACACCTGCGTCAGGCTTGGCGGCGAGCCAAGTCAATGCGCCAGCCCAATCCAAATAGTAATCATGTGCGAAAGGCAATGCGGCCAGAAATTCAGATGTTTCTGATGGTGGCATAACGATGCGCCAAATTTGCAGTTCGTTTTGATCTGCGAGAGGCTGCACATCACGCAACTCTTGCCAAAGTTTGCGTGACCTGACTGCCGGCAAAACCTCATGTAACTTCATCGCCCTGTGGAGCATATCAATGCGCGCTTTCACTGAAGCCTTGATGCCTTCTATGCGCAAATAAACACCGTGTTTTGGCACATAGGCGGCGGCAGAAACTTCCGCCCCCGTGGCCATGACTTGCGCCATTTGGGCGACAGCAAGTGAAACACCGCCATCAGCCAGAACACACGTTTGTTCAGTTTCTGGCGTTGGAAGAACTTTGAAAATCACTGACGTAAAAGTCATTAGTGTTCCGTAACTTCCGGCCATCAAGCGTGGCAAATCATAACCCGTCACGTTTTTCACCACGCGCGCACCAGCGCGAATGATTTCACCTTGGCCATTCACGCCCGTGAAACCCAAAATGTGATCGCGTGCGGCACCCACCTTCAAGCGCCGCGGGCCAGCAAGATTGCAGGCCAACGTGCTACCGATTGAGCCTGCGTGTTTTGTACTCAAAATGCTCGCATAATTCGGCGGTTCAAAGGCCAACATTTGATTCTGCGCTGTGAGTAGCTTTTCAACGTCCGACAATTTTGTTGCCGCACCACATTCGAGGATCAGCTCTTCTGGTTCATAGGCCACAATGCCCTTGAAGTTGGAAAGATCCAGCGGCGGCGCTGAAACTGGCCTACCCAGATTCAATTTTGTGCCGAGCCCAGTGACACTGAACGGTGACGATGCAGCCTTGACGGCCTCAGCCAAATCCATTGCATCACGCGGTTTCATCAAAACCTTGGCAAATCGGGATGCGGCAGTGCGCCGCCACGCACCATCATGCGGCCTTGCTCAGCGCAGGCGTGAAGCGTGGGATAGACCTTGCCGGGATTAAGCAGATTTTTCGGATCAAAGGCGCATTTGATGCGCAGCTGCTGTTCGATTTCAATAGGATTGAACATTGTCTCCATCAGATCACGCTTTTCAACACCCACACCATGCTCACCCGTCAACACACCGCCCACTTTTACACATAGGCGTAAAATATCCGCGCCAAATTCTTCTGCTCGCGCCAGTTCACCTTCTTTATTTGCATCAAACAAAATCAGTGGATGCAAATTGCCGTCGCCGGCGTGAAATACATTGGCCACGGCCAAGCGATGTTTCTTGGAAAGCTTGGCCATGCCTTTCAAAACCTCGGGCAGTTTCTTGCGCGGAATTGTGCCGTCCATGCATATATAATCTGGCGAGATACGACCCACGGCAGGAAACGCGGCTTTGCGCCCAGCCCAGAACAGCGTTCGCTCAGCTTCTGAATTTGAAACACGTAGGGTCTTTGATTTGTTGGCGGCGGCAATTTTTCCCACGCGCGCGAGAAGGTGGTCCACCTCAACTTGCGGGCCATCCAACTCAACAATCAATAGCGCTTCCACATTCAGCGGATAGCCTGCGTGAACAAAAGCCTCTGCCGCGTGAATGGCGGGCTTATCCATCATTTCCATACCGCCCGGGATGATGCCAGCGGAGATGATATCGGCCACGCATTGACCAGCCGATTCATTTGAAGGAAAGCCGATCAATGCAGCGCGCGCTGTTTCAGCTTTCTTGATGATACGAACCGTGACTTCTGTGACAACGCCAAGCAGGCCTTCTGATCCGGTCATTACTGCCAATAAATCATAACCCGCCTGTTCACAGAATTTCCCACCCAAGCGCAACACCTCACCTGTCATCAGCACCATTTCAATACCCAAAATGTTGTTGGTGGTGAGGCCATACTTTAAACAATGCACACCGCCGGAATTTTCGGCGACGTTACCACCAATGGTGCAGGCTATCTGCGATGATGGATCGGGTGCGTAGTAAAAACCGTTGTGTTCGACCGCTTTGGTGATGGCAAGATTGGTGACACCGGGCTGCGCCACGACACAACGATTAGTGAAATCAATATCCAACACGCGGTTGAATTTCGCCAGCCCCAATAGAATGCCATCTTCCAGCGGCAAGGCCCCACCCGAAAGCGATGTGCCAGCGCCACGCGGCACGATCTTAATATTGTGCGCCTGAGCATATTGCAGAATGGCAGAGACTTGCGCGGTGGTTTCTGGCAACACCACAAGCATGGGCAATTGTTTATAGGCGGTGAGCCCATCACTTTCATAGGGCCGCATTTGTGTGGCGCTTTCAATCACCGAAGCGTGTGGCACAATGCGCCGCATAGCAGTTACGATTTCGGCACGCCGCGCTAAAACCGAATGATCGGGTTCGGGCATGCGCAACATTAATGCACCCGTGATCCAGCCACATAAGTTGCGGCCACGGCGCGATCGTCACCCAACAAGGCCAACGCAAAAAGCACGTTCTCAATGGAATTGGAAAGTTCGTGGCGACTGGCCAGAACTTGTGTGGCTTCTGGATCAAGTACAATCACGTCGGCGAATTTGCCGACATCTAAAGAGCCAATGTGCTGATTCAGTTTCAAGATGCGGGCGTTGCCCAGTGTTGCCATGTGGAACAGTTCAGCACCGGACAGTTTGAGGCCACCCAGCATTTGTACCTTGTAGGTCTCACCCATCGTTTGCAGCATGGAATAGCTGGTGCCACCGCCAATATCAGTGGCCAAACCGATCATTACCGGGCGATTGCGCGCCATCGACATCAAGCCAGAGCCAAGAAAATTATTCGACGTGGGGCAATGAGCAACCGAGGCGCCAGCCGCGGAAATTCGTGAAACTTCAGACGGTGAGAGATGAATGCCATGTGCAAAAATGCTGTGATCGGTCACCAAACCAAAGCGCTCATACACCGCGGTGTAATCGCGCTGGTTAGGGAAGAGGTATTTTACGCGCTCAATCTCAGCATGGCTTTCGCTAAGATGCGTTTGCATGAGTGCGCCATGGCATTGACGCAGCACTTCTCCAGCGAGTTGCAATTGCTTCTCGGTTGAGGTGAGAGCAAAGCGCGGGCTGACCGCGTGGCGCAAGCGGCCTTTGTTGTGGAAGGCGTTGTGCAAAGCCAAGGTATCAGCGGCAGATTGTTCAGCATTGTCTTCCACAGCGGCAATGGCACCACGGTCCATCATGGTTTTGCCGGTGACCAAGGCCATGTTTTGTTTAGCCGCAGCAGCGAACAAAACTTCAGCACAGGTTTTGTGCGATGAGCAAAAAGCCATGGCTGAAGTTGTGCCATTTGAGAATAGTCGTTTTAAGAAACTCTCGGCGGCCACTGTTGCGTAGTCAATATCACCGTACCGTGCTTCTTCGGGAAATGTATAACGTTGCAGCCATTCCAGCAAATCTTTGGCGGGGGCGGCGAGCATTCGATATTGTGGGAAATGAATATGAATATCTATAAAACCAGCTATTAAAAGCTTGTTGCCAAAGTCATCACGTGGGCTTGCATTAAAAGCTTGCGGCAAAAGCGATTGCGGGCCGCGCCAAAGGATGGTGCCATCATCGCCAAAAACTAATGCGCCCTTGGCTTCATGCGTCAAGTCTTGCGGCGTTGCGCCAAACGCCACCACCTGACCAGTTAAAACGCGGGTCATGGGGCAACTCTTTCTTCTAAGCGAAAACGAATGATGCGGCTGACCTGTTCAAGCGCCGTTTCAAATTCTTTTGCCGTGTTGTTTTCAATTCGGGATTCGAAGCCCGCCAAAATTTGATCTTTGGTTGCGCCCTTCACGGCGAAGATAAATGGAAATCCGTTCTTGGCCCTATAGGCTTCATTCAATTTAGTGAAGTGTGCAAATTCCGCAGAGCTCAAACTATCAAGGCCTACACCCATTTGCTCTTTGGTTGAATCTTCTGTCAGTTTGGCACGGGTCGCAAGATCAGGATGAGCATTCAGCAATTTCAGCTGTGCGGGGCGATTTGCCGCCATCACAGCAGCAGCAAAGCGTTGGATCATGTCTTCACGGTCTTTGAAGGGGGCATGTTTGAATGCGACTTCCGCCACCCATGATGAATGTTCGGCTATGTCAGCAAATGCCGAAGCCCCAGCGGCATTGGCTTCAGTGAGATTCATTTCAGCCGCGCAATCCAGGCGCCTAATTTATCGCGTTCAGCCTGCGTCATATGGGTTTTGTTACCCAAAGGCATAGATTGATTGCGAACGGCTTGGGCCTCAATCTGGTCCGCATAACGTTTGAGATCTTCCACCGAGGCGAAGATTACGCCCTTGGGCGCCTGCTTAATAACATCATCGGTTGGTGTTGCTGAATGGCAAGCCGTGCAGCGTGTGGTGACGATTGCAAGAGCTTCGGCATCGCTCGTTTTCATCCCCGCATAATTTTTAATTTGCGGCTGAGTCAGCATCATTGCACCCGCCAAAAATGCGCCAATCACCGGAACTGCCCAGCCGATTTCACCCAGATCATCGCCCACTTCATGGCGCAGCAGGAACCAACGGGCGAGGCCGCCGCCCAAGACGATCAACCCCACCAAAGCCCAAGCGGCTGGCGCGCCTGTGACGAAGGCATAGTGGTTTGAAATCATCATGAGCACGACGGGTAAGGTGAGATATGTATTATGCGTGGAACGCTGCTTACCAATTATCCCATAGCGCGGATCAGGCACTTCGCCCTTCAGAAGCGAGGCCGTGATCTTGGCTTGGTTGGGAACAATCACAGCAAACACATTGGCCGCCATGATGGTGCCGATGAAAGCGCCGATGTGGATAAAAGCGCCACGGCCAGAAAAGATATGAGTGAAGCCGTAAGCTGCCGCCACAATGAGGGCGAAAACACAAAGCGCCAATAGTCCAGTATTCTTTCCAATTGGAGAGCGGCAAATCCCATCATAGATAAACCAGCCTGCAGCTAACGAAGCCAAAGAAATGCCAGCAGCCTGCCATGAGGTAAGCGGCAAAACCGAAGGATCAATTAAAAAGGTTTCTGCTTGCAGATAATACTGCACCAGCAGCAAACACATGCCAGTAATCCAAGTGAGATAGGCTTCCCATTTAAACCAAATGAGATGGGGCGGAAGATTATCAGGTGCCGAAAGATATTTTTGAACGTGATAAAAGCCGCCGCCATGAACTTCCCACGCCTCGCCCGCAACCCCTTTGGGAAGCGGCACATCTTTTCTCAGCGAGAGATCAAGGGCGACAAAATAAAACGAAGTGCCAATCCAGCTGATGCCAGCAATGACATGGCCCCAGCGGATCAGAAGATTGAGCCAATCGAGAAGAAATGGATCGAGTTGGGGCATAGCGCTATCTGGTTACCAATTCTACCCAACTCTCCGTCACCCCTGCGAAGGCAGGGGCCCAGCTACTTAGCCACGGCCTCATGAAAAGAAGCTGGATCCCTGCCTTCGCAGGAATGACGGCAGTTAGGTGTTCACAAAGAAATTGCCAGCCCAATCAAAACGGAAAGCGCTGGCGCTCATTGTTACTGTGGCAGCTTGTCGTCGATGCCTTTGACAAACCAGTTCATACCAAGGATGTCGCCATCTGCCAAGGGCTTGCCCTTTTCGCCAACCACTGTGCCATCCTGTTTGGTGATCGGGCCAGTGAATGGATCGAGCTTGCCAGACGTGATATCATCAACGGTTTTCTGCGCCATCGCCTTCACATCATCAGGCATGTTGGTGAACGGTGCCATGGCCACGGTGCCTTCAGCCATACCATCCCAGCTTTGCATGGGCTTATATGTTCCATCCAACAGTTGCTTTAGGCGGCGCACATAATATGGGCCCCAGTTATCAACATCAGCTGTCAGCTGAGCATGTGGGCCGAACTTAATCTGATCAGATGATTGACCAAAGCCCAGTTTGCCTTGCTGTTCAGCAACTGTGATAGCCGCAGCAGAGTCTGTATGTTGAACGATAATATCAGCACCCTGGCTGAACAACACCTTGGCTGCATCGCCTTCTTTGCCTGGGTCAAACCAAGTGTTGGCCCAGATGATCTTTATTTTGAAGTTTGGGTTCACGCTTTGCGCGCCAAGCATGAAGCTGTTCATGCCAGACACTACTTCAGGGATCGGGAAGGAACCGATATAACCTGCAATGCCGGTCTTTGACATCTTGGCTGCGATCTGGCCTTCCACATAACGGCCTTGATGGAACTTGGCATTATAGGTTGAAACATTCTGGGCGGTTTTATAACCGGTGGCATGTTCAAACCATACGTTAGGATATTTGGCAGCCACTTGAAGGGTTGGCTCCATATAACCGAATGACGTGGTGAAAATGATTTTGCAACCATCGCGGGCCAAGCGTTCGATTGGGCCAGCGGCATCAGCTTCCGTCACGTTTTCCACGTAAACCGTTTCAACCTTGTCACCCAATTCTTTTTGAACTTCCTTCACACCTTCATTGTGCTGGTAAGTGTAGCCCATGTCGCCGATGGCGCCGAGATAAACCCAGCAAGCCTTCAACTTGTCAGCCGCGTGGGCTTGTGTGCCACCAAGGGCCATTGCGGCCAAAGCCGCAGAAATGAGAAGTTTTTTCATAATATGTTTCCCTGTTCATCGTTACGTTGAGACATCATCTATCCGCCACGAATGCTTGTCCAAGGCAAGCTGGCGTATTGGCGCGTAAGACTCGCTTATTCCGAGAGATCACCACAAGTGCCACTATGGTGGCAAGGTAGGGCGTGCAAGAAAGCAGCTGTGGAGGCACATTAAGGGCCATGGTTTGCACCACAAACGCTAAAATCGTTATAGTGCCGAAAAGATAGGCACCCAAAACCACTCTTTTAGGCAGCCAAGTGGCAAAAACCACCAAGGCCACCGCTATCCAGCCACGGCCTGCTGTCATGTTCTCCACCCATTGTGGTGTATCAGCAATCGACAGATAGCCCCCTGCAAGGCCCGCACAGGCGCCACCAAAGGCAACACACCCATAACGTAAACCGATCACCGAAAATCCCATGGCATGCGCTGAGGTGTGGCTATCGCCAACGGCCCGCACCATCAAGCCGTAGCGTGTGCGGAACAGGAACCAAGATACCAGCCCCACTAGAATGAACGAAAAGATGATGAGGATGTCGATGCCGTGGAAATTTGGCAGACGTATAATTTGTTTGCCCACAAAATTTTCGCCAATGACGGCCGACAATCCTATCCCCAACAAGGTAATGGCAAGACCGGTTGCAACTTGGTTGGCCAATAAGGTGAGCGTAAGCAAAGCAAACAACAAAGACATCAACACGCCACCAATGATGGAGGCAAAAATGCCGACATAGGGGTTGCCTGTTAAATAGGTGGCACCAAAACCACACACAGCTCCCATGATCATCATGCCTTCGACGCCTAAGTTCAAAACGCCTGAGCGTTCCGCCACCAACTCACCAATGGCTGCAATCAGCAAAGGCGTAGAGGCCGCGATGATGGTGATGGCAATGGCCCAGAACTGATCCATTATTTACGGCTCTCCCACTTCAAGCGGTAATAAACCAGCGTGTCACAAGCCAAAACAAAGAACAGCAATACACCTTGAAACACCTTAGCAATTTTATCGGGGATATGGAGTGACGTCTGTGCTGCTTCGCCGCCAATAAAAGTAAGCGCCAGAAGTAGGCCAGCGAAAATTGCGCCAATAGGGTTAAGCCGGCCAAGGAAGGCAACGATGATCGCCACAAAGCCATAAGATGGCGTTGAATAAGGTGTTTGTAATTGATGGCTAACACCCATCACATCGCAGACACCCGCCAAGCCAGCCAAGCCACCTGACAGCGCAAAACAGAAGTAGACAGCTTTATCAGCTGAAAATCCAGCAAAGCGGCCAGCGCGGGGGGCTGTGCCGAGTGTGAGCAGCTCAAAGCCTTTCAACATACGATAAGCCATGAAGCCCAAGCCAAGTGCTGCCACTAATGCAAAGAGTGCGCCCAAATGAATATCGCCCCAATGTGGTAAGGTTTGCCAGCCAGCAAAATTTACCGTCTTAGGAAAGTTATAACCCTTCGGGTCACGCATAGGCCCACGCACCAGCCAGTCAAACACCAGATCAGCGATATAAACCATCATCAGTGAAGTTAGAATTTCATTGGCATTGAAGCGCACTTTCAAATAGGCAGGGATAAGGGCCCATAAC
>DATCEN010000308.1:0-4276 GCA_036510015.1 Aestuariivirga sp. | reverse complement strand
GACCGGGCAAGAATTCCACATCATCACCCAAAGGCAGAACCTTTTCATGGATGGAACGCATGAGAGTTTCATGGCTGCCCATCGGAATATCGGTTCGCCCGATTGAGTTTTTGAACAGCACATCGCCCATTAAAGCGAATTTGTTTTCCGCGCTGAACAAAACCACTGAGCCTGGCGAATGGCCCGGCGCTTCAATCACCTTGAATGAAACCCCGCCCACTTTAACTTCATCACCCTCTTTCAACCACTGATCGGGGTTGACTGATTTTGCCTCTGGCATGCCGAACATCGGCCCACGGTTCGGAATATTTTCCAGCACTGGCTTATCAGCCATATGCGGCCCAATCACTGGCACTTTTAATTTCGCTGCTAAATCGGCTGCACCGCCAGCGTGATCGACATGGCCATGGGTGAGGAGGATCTTCTCCACCTTAACACCTGCCTCAGCAATGGCCGCCTCAATAAGTGCCAAATCGCCTCCCGGATCGACGACGGCTGCCTGCTTGGTATCTTCGTCCCAGACGATTGAGCAGTTTTGTTGAAACGGAGTGACGGGAATGATGCGAATTGAAAGCTTTGTCATTCACCTCAAATAGGCTGTGGCGCTTGCGCCGTCAAACCCGCTTCCGCTATCAGGGGGTATGAATAATTTGCGCACCATCCGTGATATCTTAAGATTTGCCGTCACCTCCTTCAACAAGGCAGGCCTCGCCCATGGCCATGGCACAACATCGCCGATTGATGAGGCGGCGTTTCTCATTCTCGAGGCGCTGAAGCTTCCGGTGGATGATATCAACCCTTGGGCCGATGCGGCACTGACCGAGGCTGAACGCCAAGCCCTATTGACCCTGATCGACAAGCGCATCAAAACCCGCAAGCCCGCCGCTTATCTCGTCAACAAAGCTTATATGCAGGGTGTTCCGTTTTATGTGGATGAGCGCGTGATTGTGCCACGCTCATTTATCGGCGAGATGATGGCCAAAGGCCTGCTCGCGGATTTGGATATCGATGTGAGCAACGTGAACAAAGTTCTTGATCTGTGCACTGGCTCTGGCTGTCTCGCAATTTTGGCCGCGGCGCAATTTCCATCAGCTGAAATTCACGCGACTGAACTTTCAGCCGATGCTTTGACCGTGGCCAAAATCAATGTGAAGGACCATCACATGCAAGAGCGCGTGACACTTCACCAAGGTGATCTATTTGCACCCTTGGGAAAGATGAAATTTGATTTCATCATTGCTAATCCGCCTTATGTGGCCAAGGCCGAGGTTGATGCCTTCCCGCTCGAATATCAGGCCGAACCGCAAATGGCGCATCTGGGTGGCACAGATGGTTTTGATCTGGTGCGCCGTATTTTGAACGAAGCTCCAAAGCATTTGAACGAGGGCGGCAGCTTGCTCTGTGAAGTGGGAACCGGCGGTGAGATTTTAGAAGCCGAATTCCCCAAGCTCAACTTCATGTGGCTAGATGCCGAAGAAGCCGAAGGCGAAGTTTTCTTTTTGAAGTTTTAGTCCCCGCGCGGCATGCTCATTTGTTCCAGTTCTTGCCACATCCGATAATTCTCGTTCCTGATCAGCTCTAGCGCAGTTTTTAGGTTTGCCAATTCGCGATCAGATAACCTTCTGCCGCCCCAGCCTAATTCCAACCATTTAATCTCTTCGCTAAGTTCGCAAAATTTGCGGCGACCGTCAGTTAGCTTCTCCTCAATTTCACGAGGGCTGAATCGAACGGAATTAACAAATGAATGAACATTGAAAATCATAATAATACCTACTTATTTTTAGGGGAGTTTCGGAGGTCGCGCACCGGGCCGACGTGAAACGAAATTTATGTTTCATACCCCGACACCGAGCGGGGCGTGGAACCAGCATACATTTTATTCGTGAGATTGCAACTGACTGGATGTCGAAGAGGCTGCAGCTCCCCCAAAAAATCCGCCTTCACTATTTAATTTGACTCCCAAAATAAATCCCATAAATAGTCAAAGCGAGTGATTCAGTTGGGGCTAATCAAACCAAAAGGCAGTTTCGGGAGACAATCTCATGAAGGAATTCAAGATCAATCCAAAATTCACGATAACTGATGAACAATCTCTTCGGGGTTTGTTTGATGCCACACATGCTCTGGCCCTTCAGAAGTGTATGACGTCACTCGACAAGCATGCGCAGGCCTTTATCAAGCGTTCGCCATTCTTATGTATCGGCACGCAGAATTTGGATGGAAAAGCTGATGTTAGCCCGCGCGGTGACCCTGCCGGTTTTGTCCAAATTCTTGATCAACACACTTTGGCGATACCGGACCGGCCCGGCAACAATCGTCTGGACACTCAGGTTAATATTCTCGCCAACCCCTGCGTTGGATTACTATTCATCATTCCGGGCTTTGACGAAACTTTGCGCGTGAATGGACAGGCCACTCTGGTGAACGACCCTGAAATTCTCAAGAATATGAGTGTTGATGGTCGTGTTCCCAAACTCGCAATTGTGGTCCGGGTGAGCGAGGTCTTTATCCATTGCGCCAAGGCATTTCGGCGCTCGCATTTGTGGAACCCAGATCATTTTCAAGATCGCGGTGAGATGCCGTCGCTTATGAAAATCATTCTGGATCAGTCAACTGGCGCTCCAAGCGATGACGATGAGATGCGCAAATTGGATGACGGTCTCGAAGATGATTACAAGAAGACACTCTATTAGCCTTTGTGATTAGGGCCGATAACGGTGACCCCATCGCGATGTGGTGACCTGCAATTCTTTAAGAAAGTCCACTCGACCTTTTAAAGTTTTCCCAAATGATCCGCGTGTTGCGGTTCATCTCAGGCATCACGGGCCAGCAAGCATCGCGCAAACGCTCATAGGCGCGAGGCCCGTTCTCTTCATCAAGTGATGCCAAATATGATGGGATTGAAGCCCAGCCCGCCACACTTTGCGGTGAGAACTCACAATGGAATTGGGTGGACAACGCGTGGCCTTCAATTGCAAGCGCCTGCACCGCACACAGTTTTGAAGACGCAAGTATCTGCCCACTTTGTGGAACGCGCTTCACCTCAGCATGGTGCCACTGCATCACTTTTTGCGACGCAGAAAGTCCGGCAAAAAACTGATGCTCAGAAACTTCAACTTCAAACAAACCAACCTCGCCATGTGTGGCCGGAGCAACTTCTCCGCCTAGAGCGGTTGCGAGAAGCTGGTGGCCTAAGCAAACGCCAAAGTAAGGCTTGGCTCTATCCCAAACCCATTCGCGGATCGCCGCCTTTTCCATTGTGAGGTATGGGAACTCTGCTTCTTGCCAAGTGTCTTGCGAGCCACCCAACACAAACATCAAATCATAATTCGCCAACGATGGAATTTGCTGGCCCTCAAACACGCGACAATATTCAGGCACAATTCCATCTTCGGCAAACCAATCAAGAAACCGGCCAGGATGATCATGATCCTCGTGTTGAATGACAAGGGCGCGCTTCATAACAATTGCAACGCATCCGCTTGAAGTCCACGGCCACGCGTATCTTCTTCCACCGTAAATGACAGGCGCATGCCTTCATTAAGTTGCGGCACACCGGCGCGTTGCACCACTGAAATATGCACGAACACGTCGCGCCCGCCGCCCTCAACCGCAATAAAGCCAAAGCCCTTCTCAACGTTGAAGAACTTTACTTTACCAGTCTGGCGTTGAAGTGGAACTGCATTCATCATTTACTCATTATCCGCCCAGCCACAGCGTCTAGTTTTGCAAGTAACGCGCGGTCGCGCATTCCTGGCGCTGTCATAATAGCACCATTGAGAGCAGTATCAGCAGCACTTGCCTGATGTTCACGCGGCATCAACGAAGCAAGCCGCAACACCAAGCGCTTGGCCTTTTCCACATTGTCTTTCATCACTGCGATAACTTTGGCCACATCTACCGCTTCATGGTGTGGGTGCCAACTATCAAAATCCGTCACCATTGAGATAGCGCAGAACGGCATTTCCGCTTCGCGTGCGAGCTTGGCTTCGGGCATAGCAGTCATGCCAATGAGTGAAGCGCCCCATTTGCGATGTAACTCTGATTCAGCGCGCGTTGAAAATTGCGGGCCTTCCATCACCACCAAAGTGCCGCCCACTTTGTGTTTGATTTTCTCAGCCTTCAATGCCTTAACGGCCAGCTTGATTAACCCCGGCGATGTCGGTTCGCCAAGCGGCACATGCGCCACACAACCAGTGCCGAAGAATGAACTTTCGCGGGCGTAAGTCTTATCGATGAACTGATCCGGCAAAACAAATGTGCCGGGCGCAAGATT
>DATCEN010000307.1:0-18685 GCA_036510015.1 Aestuariivirga sp. | reverse complement strand
GACCTCATTTGCGATGGAAGACTCATCGACTTCAAATCATTCAAGCGACCCAAATTATCCACTGAATATTTGCGTCAGCTCCTTGGTTATTTTCTTCTCGATTACAACGATACTTTTTCAATTCGAGAATGTTCATTCTATTTTCCGAGACACGATCATTGGATAACCTTGGATATTAACGCGCTTTTGGCTGGCAAAGATCAGGTTACTCTTCGCAATGATTTCAAGATCGAAATGAAGGCACTTCGAAAAGATCGTGAAAGTTATTTGCGGCGATAGGGGAAATTGTACTTTCGGTTCCTCCGTTCGTACCATGAATTTCGTCGCCCATTTGACTTTCCCGCCCCATGTCTTAATCAATACCCCATGTCTCACAATACTTTTGGCCATATGTTCCGCGTCACCACCTACGGCGAAAGCCATGGGCCAGCCATTGGCGTGGTGATTGATGGGTGCCCGCCCAATCTCAAAATATCCGCAGATGAAATTCAGGCCTTTCTCGATAAGCGTAAGCCTGGGCAAAACCGTTTTACCACCCAGCGCCAAGAAGCCGATCAAGTAAAAATTCTCTCCGGCGTGTTTGAGGATGAGCGCACCGATGGTTTGCGCACCACCGGAACGCCGATCTCACTGCAAATCGAAAACACCGATCAGCGCAGCAAAGATTATTCCGAAATCCGCGATAAATTCCGCCCCGGCCACGCCGATTTCACCTATCAGGAAAAATATGGCATCCGTGATTATCGCGGCGGCGGGCGGTCTAGCGCGCGCGAAACCGCAAGCCGTGTGGCTGCTGGTGCTGTAGCGCGGTTGGTTATCCCGCAAGTTAAAATTCGCGGCTGCCTTGTACAAATAGGCCCACATAAGATCGACCGTAAGAACTGGGATTGGACGCAGATCGATCAGAACCCATTCTTCTGCCCCGATGCTGTGGCCGCGGCCAAATGGGAAACTTATTTGGATGGCGTGCGCAAAGCCGGCTCATCTTGTGGTGCAGTGATTGAAGTCACAGCCTCAGGTGTACCCGCCGGCTGGGGCGCGCCCATTTATGGGAAGCTTGATGCAGAATTGGCATCCGCAATGATGAGCATCAATGCCGTTAAAGGTGTTGAGATCGGCGATGGCTTTGCTTCTGCTGCTTTCAGCGGCGAAGGAAACGCCGATGAAATCCGCATGCATCATGGCAAGCCTGAATTTCAATCCAACCACGCCGGTGGCATTTTAGGCGGCATCTCATCGGGCCAAGATGTTGTGGTGCGTTTTGCTGTAAAACCAACATCGTCGATTTTAAACGCGCGCAAAACAATTACAAAGTCTGGCGAGGAAACTGACATCATCACCAAAGGCAGGCACGACCCGTGTGTGGGCATCCGCGCCGTTCCGGTGGGCGAAGCGATGATGGCGATTGTTTTGGCTGATGCATATCTGCGCCACCGCGGTCAGATGGGTTGAACTACATCTTCCACTCCAACACACACTCCGTCTTCCCTGCGAAGGCAGGGATCCAGCTACTTATTACGAGTTCATAGCCAAGAAGCTGGGCCCCTACCTTCGCAGGGGTGACGGTTAGCCAGTTGTAAGCACGCGTTTTTAAACCACCAACACAATCTTCCCCATATGCGCGTTGGTTTCCATCAGTGTGTGAGCTGCTGCTGCCTCAGCCAGAGGGAAGGTTTTGAAAATCTGCGGTTTGCATTTGCCCGCTGCTAATAACGGCCAAACTTTTTCTTCTAACGCCCGCGCAATCACGGCTTTCTCGGCCACTGATCTGGGCCGCAAGGTTGAGCCTGTGTATGTCAGCCGCTTCATCATCAACGGCGCAAAGTTTGCGGTTATGGTGGAGTTTTCTTGGAAGGCAATCTGCACAATGCGCCCATTCATCGCCGCAGCCGCAATGTTGCGCGCCACATAAGAGCCGCCCACCATATCGAGAATGAGATCGGGCGAGATGTTGCGTCTCTCAAGCTCAGCGACAAAATCCGCTGTCTTGTAATTGATCGCCAAATCCGCGCCCAGCTTTTCGCAATAGGCACATTTCTCATCACTGCCTGCCGTGGCGATGACCTGCGCGCCAAATTGTTTGGCCAGTTGAATGGCCGTCGTTCCGATGCCGGATGAGCCGCCATGCACCAAGAATGTCTCGCGCGGCGCCAAGTGCCCACGATCAAACACATTGGTCCACACCGTGAAATAATTTTCTGGCAAGGCCGACGCTTCAATCAAACTTAGGCCCTTGGGCACGGGCAAGGTATTAACTTCAGCTACCAAAGCATATTCAGCATAGCCGCCACCAGGCACGAGCGCGCAAACCTGATCGCCTTTCGCAAAACGCGTGCAGCCCTCGCCTAAGTCCACAACCTCTCCAGCGATTTCCAGACCCAAGGTGGCTGGTGCACCTGGAGGTGGCGCATAACCTCCCTTGCGTTGGAGAATATCAGGACGGTTAATCCCCGCCGCCGCCACTTTCACCAACACTTGCCCATGGCTCGGCGTTGGGATGGCTAATTCCAACAGCCGCAACACCTCTGGGCCGCCAGCCCCGGTCATGCCGATTGCCTTCATCTGCGCCATAATTGGAATTCCTTGCTTATGCGTCACACTTTATTGCATCATCTTAGCACAGGAGTTGAAGCCACAATGAATGATGAAGAACTTCCAAAACGCAAAGTGGATATGGTTATCGGTGAAAACCTTGACGCCATATCTATTGCCGAATTGGAACACCGCATTTCGGTCTTGGAGGCCGAGATTCTCAGAATTCGCGCAGAAATTGCCAAAAAGCATGCCTCAAAGGCTTCCGCTGCAACCTTCTTTAGAACCTAGTTGCTCATTTCGCGTTCCCCGTTAACCACATAGTAATAATTAACGTTTACGAATATGGCCAACCCAGACTGTTCTGGGTTTCTCCGAGTGGATCTTCCACTCTGTTTGACGCCTCCCTGTTAAAAACTCAAAGCCGCGTTTTTACGCGGCTTTTTTTTGGCCCCGATATTGCTTGGATAGTTTGGACAGTTGAGAACCTCTCACCTGCCATTGACTTGCAACCATGCAAATGGCCATGATCAATCCGGTGGGTGAGTGAGTGTGAGGGGATTAAAAACAATGCAACAAGCACGTCCGGCCACGGGAGCGATAGACTTCCTGGCAAAATTCACGTCATCCGAACAATTTGAAAAGACTTTTAAAGAAGGCATGGCCTTGGTGGAAGAAACCGCTAATTATTTAGACGGCGATGGCCGCTTAGATTCCAAATTGCTCGATCGCACTGGCGCCATTGCCTATGCCACAGAGTCTATGCGCCTCACCACGCGTTTGATGCAGATGGCATCTTGGCTTTTGCTCCAGCGTGCTATTGCTGCGAATGAACTATCCCCCAGCGACATGAACCGCGAAAAACACCGCATCAACTTGGCCGAAATCGGCAAAGGCAATTCGCTGAAAGGCGCTGAACTTTTGCCTACAGGTTTGAATGACTTGGTGGAACGTTCGCTGCGCTTGCTTGACCGGATCCGTAAATTGGATGCGATGTTAACGCCTTCTGCTGACAATGATGCGCCAAGCCCCGTGCTAACCCAAATCAACATGCTGCAACGGGCGTTGAACGCGAGTTAGTCTTCGCGCTTCCAACTGTTGCCAACAATGATTAGCTTGCGCGCCATGCAAGCGCCCTCATTCACTGAACTTTGCCGCGTCTTTTCACGCATCGGATTTTTATCTTTCGGCGGGCCTGCTGGCCAGATTGCGCTGATGCACCGCGAAGTGATTGACCAACGAGACTGGGTTTCAGAAAAAGAATATCTCACGGCGCTGAATTTCTGCATGTTGCTGCCGGGACCGGAGGCCACGCAACTGGCCATTTGGGTGGGCTGGCGGCTGCATGGCACGAAAGGCGGCTTGGCCGCTGGTTTGTTGTTTGTGTTGCCCGGGGCAGCAGTGATTCTGGGCTTGGCGATGATTTACAGCGCCTTCGGCTCGGTTCCGCTCGTAGAAGCAGCACTCTTGGGCATTAAAGCCGCCGTGTTGGCGATTGTGATTGAAGCTCTCTTACGCGTGGCCAGACGCGCCTTGAAAACCCAGTTTGATTGGCTAACCGCGGCAATGGCTTTCATTGCATTATTCTTTTTCAATCTACCTTTTCCCGTGGTCATTTTGGTCGCGGCCTACACTGGTTTAACGCGACAAGGCAACCAAGCAACAACCCAAACAGCACCGCTTCCTCGCTTGAGAGAAGTCCTGCCAACAGCTTGCTTATGGCTAGCTGTCTGGCTGTTGCCTTTAGCAGTGATGGTTCTTCTACTTGGCCCCAACAACATTTTCAGCGCCATAGCGATCTTTTTCTCCAAGCTTTCCGTCGTCACGTTCGGCGGGGCCTATGCGGTGTTGAGCTATATGGCCCAAGCCAGTGTGGAGAAATTACACTGGCTCACTGGGCCTGAAATGATTGACGGCTTGGGCCTTGCCGAAACCACACCAGGCCCTTTAATTCTCGTGAATGAGTTTGTCGGTTATTTGGCAGCGGCCCGCGCCACGCACAGTGTGTGGGGCGGGGTGGCAGGCGCCGTCATCACGCTGTGGGTGACCTTTGCCCCCTGCTTTCTCTGGGTGTTGACCGGTGCACCTTATATCGCGGCATTGAATGCCAACCCCCGTCTCTCATCTGCTTTGCAAGCTATTATGGCGGCCGTGGTCGGGGTTATTATGAATCTCTCAGTGTGGTTCGGCTTGAATGTTTTATTCGGCAAGGTTGAGCGGCATTCCGGCTGGTTTCGCCCATGGCTGCCAGATTTTTCTATGCTCAATTTTACTGCGCTGGCTTTGGTGATTGTTGCAGCACTCGTGCTGCTGCGCCTGCACTGGAGCGTGCCGCGCACTTTGCTGCTGTGTGGTGTGTTAGGTTTGGGGTTACGGTTGTTGGCCCCATAAAAAAACCCAGCACGAGGCTGGGCTTCAAATCAATCTCACTCAAACAGTTTATTTCTTGAGGAAGGAATACTTGTCATTGAAGCGTGACACACGACCACCACGATCCATGATCGTTTGTTGGCCTGTCCAAGCCGAATGGCTCAGCGGATCAATATCCAAAGCCAAGGTATCGCCAGCTTTGCCATAGGTGGAGCGGGTGACAAATTTTGAGCCATCGGTCATTACAACGGTGATGGGATGATAGTCTGGATGTGTATCGGCTTTCATGCGTCATACTCACGAATTAAAAATTATAAGACCGAAAGCTTTGACTTCCGGCCAAGGTTGGGCTGGCCTATAGGATAAAATTATGACTGACACAAGCCCTGCTTCCACCGGCAAAGACCGCCGTAAATTACGACCTCTTCTCAAGCTCTTACCTTATTTGCGGCCTTATCGTTTCCGCGTATATTTGGCATTGTTTGCTTTGCTGCTCGCCTCCAGCGCCACGCTGATTATTCCCATCGCCGCGCGCCGTGTGGTGGACAATGGCTTCAGCGCTCAGAACGCCGCATTAGTAAACCAATATTTTGCCGTCATGTTTTTGGTGGTGGCACTTTTGGCCGTAGGTTCATCCGTTCGGTTCTATTATGTGATGTGGCTGGGCGAGCGCGTGGTGGCCGATGTGCGCGATGCGCTGTTCAAACATTTAATGGCGCTCACCCCCTCATTCTATGAAACTCAAAAAACCGGAGACGTTGTTTCACGCTTAACGGCAGACACAACTCTGATCAAAGCAGCTTTTTCATCCACCGCCTCCATCGCACTTCGCAACGGCGTGATGCTGTTGGGCGCTGTGGCTTTGATGGTCTACACCTCGCCGCATATGACAGGCCTCGCCGCCTTAGCTATCCCCCTCGTTGTGTTACCCCTCGTGTTTTACGGGCGTCGTGTGCGCAAACTTTCACGCGATGCCCAAGACACGCTGGCCAGTTCTGCGGCCTTTGCACAAGAGCGTCTCTCAGGCATCACAGCCGTACAGGCGAATGTGCAGGAAGAAAATGCGGTTGGCGCGTTTGCTGAAACCACAAGGCAGGCCTTTAGCGCAGCACAATCGCGCACCTTCTCCAGATCAGTTCTTACTTTTGGAATCATCACCATCGCGTTCGGCGCAATCGTAGGTCTGTTGTGGATTGGCGCGCGTCAGGTTTTAGATGGCACGATGAGCGGCGGCACCTTGGTGCAGTTTCTGGTTTATGCGATTTTGGCTGCAAGCTCGCTGGGCCAGCTTTCAGAAGTGTGGGGCGAATTGCAGCAGGCAGCAGGTGCCGCAGAACGCATTAGTGAATTGTTGGACGAGACGCCGCGCATTCAATCTCCGGCGCATCCCGTTGCCTTGCCCAAACCCGTGAAAGGCGATGTGGCGTTTAAGGCAGTCGATTTTTCTTACGCTCTCGGCAGCAATGCGCCAGTGTTACGCAATGTGTCTTTCACCGCAAGGCCCGGCGAGATTGTCGCCATAGTCGGCCCGTCGGGTGCAGGCAAAAGCACGCTCTATGCTTTGCTGCAACGCTTTCAAGAGCCGCAGAAGGGAAGCATCTCTCTGGATGGTTTGAACATCAACGCGTTGAGTTTGGATGATTTGCGCTCGTCCATTTCAATCGTGCCGCAGGACCCAACGATTTTCTCAGGCTCAATTTCTGACAATATCAAGCTCGGCCGTCCTGATGCCAGCGACGCAGAAATGCGCGCTGCTGCTAAAGCGGCTCACGTTTTGGAATTTGTGGATAAGCTGCCACTCAAATATGAAACGCAATTGGGCGAACGCGGGATTACGTTATCGGGCGGCCAACGCCAACGCCTTGCCATTGCACGCGCCATTCTGCGCGATGCGCCTGTGTTGTTGCTGGATGAAGCAACTTCAGCACTGGATGCACAAAGTGAAGCCCTCATTCAAAAAGCTTTGGTAACGATCACCAAAGGTCGCACCACTTTAGTGATCGCGCACCGCCTGGCCACCGTGCGTGGTGCTGATAAAATCATCGTGTTGGATCATGGCAAAATTGTCGGTCATGGCACGCATGCGCAACTCATCAAGAAGAACGCGCTTTATGCAAGGTTGGCTAAGTTACAATTTAGCCTGTGAGGGCGGCCCCTCATCTCTCCGTCAGCTTCAACTCAATGCGGCGGTTCTGCGATTTGGCTTCTTCGCTGCTGCCGGGCGCCAAGGGTTGAAACTCTCCAAAGCCAGTGGCGGCTAAATTCTCAGGTGCCACACCATGCGCCACCAAAAATTTCACCACAGCAATAGCTCGCGCCGAGGAAAGTTCCCAATTCGACGCAAACTTTGCGCCCACTAAAATCGGGTCATTATCAGTGTGGCCATCCACCCGCAAAATCCATTTAATATCCGGCGGAATTTCGGTTTCGAGCTGCTTAAGCGCCTCAGCTAGTTTCAACATTTCAGCTTGGCCTGGATCATTCAAATCGGCTGAGCCTTTTGAAAACAGCACCTCGGACTGGAAAACAAAACGATCGCCCACGACCAGAATATCTGAGCGCTGCGAAAGAATTTGGCGCAAGCGACCAAAGAATTCTGACCGATAACGCGAAAGCTCTTCCACTTTTTGCGCCAAAGCCACGTTCAGCCGCTTACCCAAATCCTCAATCTGACCTTCTGATGAGCGGTTGCGCGCCTCTGAGTCATCAAGCAAAGCAGAGATTGTGGCTAATTGCCTGCGCAGTGCCGCGATCTGTTGGTTCAGCAATTCAACTTTTGACAAAGCATCTGATGAAAGTTTGCGTTCGGAATCCAACGATGTTTGCAGGCCAGAGATTGTGCTGTTAACGCCCGCACCTGCTGCATCTTGTGCCGCAAGATTAGTCATCAAATCATTGGTCTTAGCTTTTTGTTTGTTGAGATCATCGGTTAATGCCAATAGCTGCGCATCAGACTCAGATTTGGCACCTTTCTCAAGAGCCAACAACTGTGTAAGTTCTGCGATCTGTGAGCGCAACTGCCCTAAAGCTGAATCCTGGCCGGAAATCTGGCGTGCCAACATAAATTGCGCCAGCATGAAAACCGACAACAAAAATATAATGACCAGCAATAGCTGCGCCATAGCATCAACAAAGCCGGGCCAATAAGGCGCATCATTTCCATTGCGGTTACGCCGTGAAAGACGGCCCGCCACTATTTACGCTCCAGCCGCAGCAGCAGGCGTTGAACTTCACTTTGCTGGGTTTGCTGGGTTTGAATCCATTGCCGCACCATCTTTTGTTCATCGCGCATTTGCTGGACAAGATTGGCCACAGCATCGGCCAGATCTTCCGTCGCATTGCCACTAGCACCGCCAATTGCTTGGGACGCACTGCGCTGATCCATCGTGCTGCCCAAGCGATCAATGGATTTTTGCAAGTTCTGCAAATCAAGCCGCAAGAAAGCGGGCATGCCCGTGCCCCCATCGCCCAAGTGAACCACGGTGAAGGTGGAAAGCCAATCTTCAAGATTGTGATAAAAACGGTTCTGCGCTTGTGAAGCTTTCAAATCGAGAAAGCCCAGAATAAGCGATGAGGCCAAACCGAATAGCGAAGAGGAAAACGAAAGACCCATGCCCTGCAGCGGCTTTTGCAAGCCATTCTTTAATTCTTCAAACACATTGGCAGTTTGTGAACTGGTCACATCAAGGCCTTTAATTGCCTCGCCCACCGAACTCACGGTTTGCAGCAAGCCCCAAAAAGTGCCGAGCAGACCTAAGAAAATCAAAAGACCAACAAGATAGCGCAGGAGATCGCGCCCCTCATCCAAACGTGACGCCAGCGAATCCAACAGTGAACTCATGGTTTGTGGCGAAAGCTGCGTGCGCCCCGAAGCATCGCTTAAAATAGTGGCCAATGGCGAAAGCATGCTTGGTGCCTCTTCGGTAGAGCCCTGCCCCATGCGAAAACCGTTCAGCCAATTCACTTCCGGAAACAGCCGCCACACCATACGGAATGCATAAAGCGTTCCGAACAAAAGTGTTCCGACAATGAGGCTGTTCAAGCCGGGATTGTTCATGAATGCGTTTTTAATCAGTGGAAAAAGTACGGCCGAAATCACCGCCACAACGATGATGAACACCACCATATGCACCAAATGCACCCGCGGTTGTTCAACGATGATTGCTTCCTGCGCCATGCTTCGTCCCTACTTCTTATTTTGATTTGCCCGCCAACTTAGACGATTTAGCGGCAAAGGGGGAGAGGAGAAGTTGATCAGTCAATTGTGATGGCGTTGACGGTTGATTATTGCAAAGTGGAAAGGCTGAGCTTATCGCGCTTTTGCGCCAAGAAAGCGCGCACTTCGCTGTCATGTTCCAGTGCAATGGCCCTGTCGTAATCTTGCTGAGCTGCCAACACTTGCCCGCATTTTTCAAGAAGAGCCGCGCGTACCGCAAAATAGGGCTGATAATTGGTCAATTCAGGAAACTCCTCAATTTTTGGCAAGGCCGCCAAACCGACTTCCCAACCACTGTCTTCGCCAATTGCATAAGCCCAATTCAATTTAACCACCGGTGAGCCGGTCAATTGAAACAAAATTGCGTAGAATTGATTGATCGCATGCCAATCCGTGACCGATGTAAATCGCCTTGCCACATGAGCTGATTGAATAGCAGCTTCCAATTGAAATCGGCCGATGCTGTTCATCTCACTGGCCTTGCGCAGCAGAAATTCTGCCAGATCAATCTTCTCATCATCCCATAATGTCACATCTTGATCGGCAAGGGGAACGAACCCGCCCTCAGCACTGCGCCGCGCACGAAATCGGGAATGCAGAAAAAGCATGAGAGCGGAAAGCCCAAGCGTTTCCGGTTGATCCGGCTGAAGTTCAACAACCAAGGAAGAAAACCACATTGCATCTTCAACCAGATTGTTTTCTTCCGCGTCGAAACTCGTCCAACCCTGATTAAACATCGCATAAATCGCATCGAGCACTGCATCTAATCGCTCAGAAAGTTCATGCTGATCAGGCACTCGAAACGGAATTCCCGCCAATTTGATTTTAGCTTTTGCCCGTGCCAATCTCTGACCCATCGTTGCGGGCGCCACCAAAAACGCTGCGGCAATTTGCTCTGCGGTCATTCCCAGAACAGTCTGCAACATCAAAGGCGATCTGATATCAGTATCAATGGCTGGATGGGCACAGGCAAACATCAGCGCCAAACGGTCATCCGGAATATTATTTTGATGCAATGCCATATCTTCTATTTCCTCACGTAGCAATTGCAAGTGCGATGCTGAATCTGCTCTGGTTTGTGATTGGCGAAGGCCGTCCAAATGTTTGCGTTTTGCCACAGCGATGAGCCACGCTTCGGGATTATTCGGAACACCCGTGCGCGGCCATGATTCAAGCGCAGATGCAAATGCCTCTGCCAGAAAATCTTCAGCACTCGCAACATCTCGCGTGCGCCGCGCTAATATGGCAATCAGTTTGCCGTAACTTTCACGCGCCACGCGTTGCGCTACATCGCCGGCAAGCTGATCAACATGGTTCAAAACTTACTCTTCGTTTAATGGCCAAATTGGTCTGACTTCGATGGCACCGTAATGTGCGCCGGGGCATTTCGCCGCCCAAGCAATTGCGGAATCCAGATCCTTGGCCTCTATAATGTAATACCCAGCCAATTGTTCTTTACTTTCCGCATAAGGACCGTCAAGCACCTTTGTCTTTCCATCAATCACCCTTACGGTTGATGCCGTTGACGTGGGCCGCAAACGCTCCCCCGCTACCATTGCACCGGATTTTACAAGCGCTTCTGTGTAAGCATCATAGGCCGCCTTGCCTTCTTGTATTTGAGCGGGCGTCATTACGGCCCAAGCGTCTTCTTCTGAATGAATTAAAAGCGTGTATTGCATGAAACTCTCCTGTGATTGAAACGCAACCAACCAAGGCTGCTACAGCCATGACGCACGAGTATTGCGGATTTCGACAGGGGCAGAAAGATTATTTTGGGTGGCAAATAGGCAAAAACTAACCCAACGCCTTGTTAATCTCTTCCGTCATCTTCTTGGCGTCGCCGAACAGCATCAAGGTGTTGTCACGCCAGAACAGCGGGTTGTCCACGCCAGCATAGCCCGAGGCCATACCGCGTTTGATGAACATCACGGTTTTGGCTTTCCACACTTCGAGCACGGGCATGCCGAAGATGGGTGACGTTGGATCATCCTTGGCTGATGGGTTGGTGACGTCATTGGCGCCGATCACGAAGGCGATATCAGCTTGTGCGAATTCGCCGTTGATGTCTTCCAGCTCAAACACTTCATCATAAGGCACATTGGCCTCAGCCAGCAAAACGTTCATATGGCCGGGCATACGCCCAGCCACGGGGTGAATGGCATATTTCACGCTAACGCCCGCGGCTTTTAAATGATCAGCCATTTCGCGCACAGCATGTTGGGCTTGCGCTACCGCCATGCCATAACCCGGCACGATGATAACGCTGGAAGCGTTTTTCATCATGAAGGCAGCATCTTCGGCGCTGCCTTGCTTCACCGGCTTGGCTTCGCCACCTGCAGCAGGGCCAGCAGTTGCGCCACCAAACCCTCCGAGAATCACAGAGATAAACGAACGGTTCATCGCCTTGCACATGATGTAGGAGAGGATGGCACCGGATGAACCAACCAACGCGCCAGTGATGATCAGCGCGGTGTTATGCAGCGTGAAGCCAATGCCCGCCGCCGCCCAGCCGGAATAAGAATTCAGCATCGACACCACGACAGGCATATCAGCCCCGCCGATGGGGATGATGAGCAATAAGCCCAGCGCCAAGCTAACCAATACGATGAGCCAGAATTCCACGCTGCTTTGGCTTTCAAAAAATCCATAAATAAAGAACACAAGTGCAAGGGCCAGAGCCGCGTTAATGAGATGCCGCGCGGGCAGCATGATCGGCGCACCAGACATGCGGCCATCAAGCTTCAAAAATGCAATCACGGAGCCTGTAAAAGTCACAGCACCAATGGCAGCACCCAAAGCCATTTCAATGCGGCTTTGGCTGTGGATCATGCCGTTGGTGGCGATGCCAAAAGCGTCTGGCGCGTAATATGCGGCAGCCGCTACGAATACGGCAGCAAGACCTACGAGTGAGTGAAAGGCCGCCACCAACTGCGGCATGGCCGTCATGGCAATGCTTCGCGCCATATAAGCGCCAATGCCGCCGCCAATGCCTATGCCTGCAATGATCACCATCCAGACCAGTGGGCTGGTGGGTGCGGCCACAGCCAGCGTGGTGAGAATTGCAATGCCCATGCCCACCATGCCGTAGGTGTTGCCTTGGCGCGATGTAGCTGGTGATGAAAGCCCACGCAGCGCCATGATGAAGAGCGCGCCAGAGACGAGATAAAGCACGGCGGCGAGTGAAGCACTCATCTTATTTTTTTTCTTTCTTTTTATACATCGCCAACATGCGATTGGTGACAAGGAAGCCACCGAAGATATTCACTGAGGCCAGCACCAAGGCGAAAAAACCAAAGATCATCGCCAGGATTGAGCCTGAGGCAGCTGCCCCGGCCCCAACGGCCAGCAACGCGCCCACCACAATCACCGACGAAATAGCGTTGGTCACACTCATCAAAGGCGTGTGCAACGCCGGCGTCACATTCCACACCACATAATAGCCAACGAATATCGCCAGCACGAAGATGGAGAAGAGATAGATGAAGGGATCAACCAATTGTTCCATTATTTCGCTCCCTCAAACATCTTATGCACCAGCTTGCCATCCTTGGCGATCAAAGTGCCCTTGACCAGTTCGTCTTCAAAATTAATTGCAAGCTTGCCATCGTTGCCCACCAGCGTGTCGATGAAGTTCAATAAATTCTTGGCAATCAGCGGCGTAGCATTGCCCGCCAGCTTGCCTGCCAAATTCAACGTTCCAATAATCGCAACACCTTTATGCAAAACAATCTGATCAGGTTTTGACAAAGGGCAATTACCGCCGCGCTCAACCGCCAAATCAACAATCACTGAGCCTGGCTTCATGCTTTCCACCATGTCTTGGGTGATGAGCACAGGTGCTGGCCTGCCGGGGATTAAAGCCGTGGTGATAACGATGTCTTGGTTCTTCACATGATCAGCAACCAGTTTGGCTTGCTTGGCTTTGTCTTCTGCAGAAAGCTCTTTGGCATAGCCGCCACTGGTTGCCGCATCAGCCACATCGGCAAACACGAATTTCGCACCCAGCGATTTCACTTGTTCTTCGGTGGCCTTGCGCACGTCTGTGGCCGAAACGATTGCACCCATGCGCCGCGCCGTAGCAATGGCTTGCAGGCCCGCCACCCCAACACCCATGATGAACACCTTGGCAGCTGGGATAGTGCCCGCCGCTGTCATCATCATCGGCAGCGCGCGGCCAAAATAAGCTGCTGCATCAACCACCGCTTTATAGCCAGCAAGATTGGCCTGTGATGAGAGAATGTCCATCGATTGCGCACGGCTGATGCGCGGCATCAGTTCCATAGCAAAGGCTGTCACACCTGATTTCGCAATGGTATCCAAACCTTTGCGCTCGCCGTAAGGCTCCAATCCCGCAACCAGTACAGCGCCATTCTTCATCGCCTTGAGAACAGCGTCTGATGGGCGGCGCACGCTGAGCACAATGTCAGCATCTTTCACCACATCAACGCCCTTGATGATGTTTGCCCCCGCGGCCTGATAATCTGCATCAGAAATATTTGAGCCAGCACCAGCACCTGCTTGAACAGCAACTGCGTAACCTTTTTTCACATAGGCTTTGACGGAATCGGTAGAGGCCGCTGCGCGGCTCTCTCCGGATACTGTTTCAGAGGGAACCGCAATTTTCATTTATGCGCCGATCTTATGAGTTATGAACATTGGCGCCGATGAACAGGGCGTAGAGGACAAGCACGCCAATCGGCAAAAGCCATTTACCACCCATCCGCATGCCAATGAATGAAGCCACGATGCCGATAATGATGCCGCCAAAGCCTGCAAATAGGGAAAGTGGTGCATCTACAAAGCGGAAATCAACCAGCCCAACGCAGACGAAAAGGCTAATGAGTGCTATAACAGCTGACCAACCGAGAAAGCCTTCATAGGTTGCGCGGTGCGCGTCCATGCCCGTAACAACGGGTGCTGATGAATGTGTGTGGTCTGCCATGATTGATTCCTCGTATCCTGTTGGCTAACCTCTAGCCCGCCACGAAAATATCTGCAATCGCCCCAATTTGTCGCGGGGTGCCGCTAATTTTTAACGCTAAAATCGTCAAACCGCCCATTCGGGGCCGGCGGTGCCAAGCCTTTGGTGAAAAGAGCATCGGCATTGCTGCCCGGCACTGCGCCAATGCCAATACTGCTAGCGGCTTGGGCGGCTTTCATGAGCTTATCTTGCTCTACTGCCGCAGACAAAGCTGTGCTGCCTTGAGCGGCGGCAGCATTCAAATCCTCCATGCCTTCTTGGCCAAAGATCGGCCCATTATTAACAGGTGCAGGCAATGGTGCGGGAACAAGAGGCGCAGCATTGGCTTCGGGGGCCGCAGGCATAACGCCTTGAGGCGAGGACACAACCAAAGGAACAGCACCAGAATTCAGTGCGGCCAAACCAATTTGGCCCAGCCTGTTGTTGCCTAGTCTGAGAAAGGTCACGCCATCACCCTCGCGCAAGCGCTTATCCGCACCTGTGTCATCTGGCCCATGATCAGTATAACCGCCTTGCGCATTGAGCAGAGGGGTGCGCAGATCAATAAAGCTTGCGCCTTTGGCCGCAACCCGACTTTGCACAATAGAGGTCAGATTTTGCATGTCGGCATCAAGTGCCGGATCACTCATCGGCGGCTCACCCATCCACAAGACTTGAATATGCTGGGCCACCAAAGCATCAATCACCGCATCCACGCGCTGTTGGTAAAGCGCATTCCATTCGGTTGAGCCAAATTTCAAAACCTTATCGCCGAGTTTGATGTCGCGTCGATCATTAAGCCCCATCAAGATAATGGCCGCGGCGATATTTTTACCATCCGTCATTTTCGGAATGGCCGCAGCCCAATCATAAATCTCTGGCCGTGCCAGACCAGAGCTTTCATTAGATCTGTTGATGATTTGAATGTTGCCTTGGTCCTCCGCCATGCGCGCAAGGCCGGCACCCATACCACCCGCCAATTGATCGCCAATAATCAGCACGCGTTTAACATCAGGCGCAACATCTTGGGTCGCATCTTGTGCCAACCCCAAATGGGGGCTGGCGAGGAATAACAATATGGCTAACAATTTGCGCATATTACGAAGCTAGCCTCAGCTGCGCAGCCGCTCAAGCACTTTGCGCGTGGGAAATCCATCTAATGGCAGACCCACCTTTTTCTGGAAGCCCAAAACTGCTTCATAAGTGCGCGCCCCAAAGCGACCATCCGCCCCGGCTGTATCGAACCCCATGTCTGACAGGCGCTGTTGCAGCTCTTTGCGTTCTGCATAAGTGAGATCAGTTTTCTGTTCTGGCCATGAAGCTTTCACCCCGGATTTGCCATTGATGATGTCACCCAACACCCCCACCGCTAAGGCATAAGCGTGGCTGTCATTATACGAGAGCAACGCCAAGAAATTATGCGTAACCAAAAACACTGGGCCGTCCATGCCTTGCGGGATCATCACGAAAGCTTCAGCTTGCGGCGCAGGCAGTTCATCGCCCACCATTGGCTTAATGCCAAGCTTGCCCCAATCGGCAATCGCCTTCCAATGCTTGCGGCCAATCAACGCGCGATCAAACCCATCAGGCAATTTCACTTCAAAACCCCAAGGTCTGTCACCCTTCCAGCCAGAGCGTTTCAGATAATTCGCGGTTGAAGCCAAAGCATCTTCTTTTGAATTCCAAATATCGCGTTGGCCTTCGCCACCGCCCCAATGCACCGAAGCATCAATATAAGTGGCGGGGATGAATTGCGTGTGACCCATGGCCCCGGCCCAAGAGCCGGTGAAATTGGCTGGTGTTCGCACGCCTGATTTGAGAATGGCAAAAGCTGGCAGAAGTTGGTCGTTGGCATAATCTTTCTTGGTGCCGGAATACATGAGCGTGGCGAGACAACGCAGCACTTTCATATCGCCCATCTGCTTGCCGAAATTGCTTTCAATGCCCCAGATGCCCAATAACGGAATGGAATTCACCCCATATTTTGCACGAACGGCACTGAGAAATTCGCCATTGGAGGCCAACATTTGCCGACCCGTATCGATGCGAACTTGGGTGACGGCCTTATCAAGATATTCTGACGTGGTGGAATTAAACTCTGGCTGGTTTGCCGCCAACTTCAACACCGTGGGATCTGGCTCAGTGATCCCCGCAAAAGCTGCATCAAACAGCTCGCGTGAATAACCAGCTTTTTTCACACGCGGCCAAAGCGTTTGGATGAAGGCCACAAACTTGGCATCGGCGCGCGCTGGTGTGGCAGTCAATGCCGCCAACGCTAAGCCTAAGAATGTTCTGCGCTTCATTGCTTTGCTCCGAAAGGAATCGATGAGTGATGATAGCAATGTGAGGCGAATTTAAGAAATGATTTAGCCCTTTAGTCCGATTACCGTGGCCGCACCGGCCATGAGCAATGCAGAGCCGCGGTTGATGCGGCGCAGTGCAGTGACAGATTGGAACACTAAACGCGCCCTCTTGGCTAAATACAACACACCGAATGTCAACAGAGGTACAAAGGGTGCCATCACGACCAGCATGGCAAAATAGGATGTAAGCGTGATCTGTTTCACATCAATCACCAAAGGCATGATGGAAATGAAAAACACGATTACCTTGGGATTACCAAGACACAGCGTGAGTGAGCCAATAAAACTGGGCCAAGGATCAGTGGCCACATTCACTTGTTTAATATCAGTGACGTGTACTGGTGTATGCCAAATTTTCCATGCCAAAAAAATGAGATAGGCACAGCCCGCAAATTTGACCGCCGCAAAGGCAACAGCAAACTGCGTGGCTAAGGCCGCAAGGCCAGTGGCTGCAATGGTGAACCACACCATGTCACCCAACATAAAGCCTAGCGCATAAGGCAGCGCACCCTTCATGCCTGTGCCAAGTCCGCGCGCAATCATTGCCGCAACCCCTGGGCCCGGCGTGATCACAAAAATGAAATAGATGAGTGCGAAAAAGGCGAGGCCGGAAAGTGACATGTGGAAAACTCCTTTAGCGCCGCGCTTCAACCACCATACGAAGCGCAAGGCCGGTCAAAACCGTACCCATTAACCAACGTTGCACCAAAGCCCAAGTTGGCCGCGATTTCAAGAACATGGCTATGCTGCCCGCAGCCATGGCAATCATAGCATTGACAGTGAGGCTGATACAAATTTGCAACGTACCCAGCACTAAGCCTTGTGTAAGCACAGACCCAGCCGCAGGATCAATAAATTGCGGCAGCAATGATAGATACAGCACAGCAACTTTGGGGTTCAAAAGATTAGTGATCAGCCCCATTAAAAATAACTTCCCCGGCCTATCCTTCGGAAGAACTTTCACCTCAAAGGCAGAACGCGCGCCGGGCTTCAACGCCTGCCAAGCCAGCCATGCCAGATAGGCCGCACCAGCAAGTCGCAAGGTATCATAAGCAAATGGCACCGCCATCACCAAAGCCGTAATGCCGAAGGCCGCGCAGAGCATGTAAAATATAAAGCCCAAGGCCACGCCGCCGAGAGAAATGAACCCAGCCATCCGCCCCTGCACGATGGAGCGCGAGATCAAATAAATCATATTCGGGCCAGGTGTGAGAACCATACCGAGAGCAATGAGTCCGAAGGCCAAAATGTGAGTGAGTGTGGGCATAGAAGCCCACATACACTAATTCGTCATCCCTGCGAAGGCGGGGATCCAGCTTCTTTTCAAGTGCTCATAGCCAAGCAAGCTGGGCCCTTGCTTTCGCAGGGGTGACGCTAACTTTATCGTCGCATGCGGCGGCTTAGTTAAGCCGCGTTGCGTCTTGCTAGGTGCATTTCCCAATCCAATGCTGAGCGCACAATCAAATCCAAATCCGCATATTTAGGCTGCCAGCCCAAAATATCACGTACACGCTCAGCGCCTGCCACAATGCCTGCAGGATCCCCCGCACGACGCGGAACCAATTTGTGATTGACGGGTTTGCCAGCTGCTTTTTCCACAGCTTTAATTACTTCAAGCACCGAATAGCCCTTGCCGTATCCGCAGTTGAAAATGCCACTCTCGCCGCCTTTGCGTAAATGCGCCAGCGCATCCATATGCGCCGCGATCAAATCCGACACATGGATATAATCGCGCAAGCATGTGCCATCAGGTGTCGGATAATCCGTGCCGAACACATCCATCGACGCGCGTTGCCCAAGCACAGTCTGGCACGCCACTTTGATAAGATGTGTAGCGTTTGGAGTTGATTGGCCAGAGCGACCACGCGGGTCCGCGCCTGCCACATTGAAATAACGCAAGGCAACATAATTCAAACCATAAGCCAAATGGCTATCACGCAACATCAACTCGGTCATCAATTTTGATGTGCCGTAGGGCGAAATGGGTGCAGGACGTGCTGTTTCAAAAACCGGCATGGTTTCAGGGTTCCCATAAACCGCAGCTGTCGATGAGAAGATGAAATTCTTCACCCCGCCTTTAACGGCCGCCGCCATGAGAGAGCGGGATTTGACTGTGTTGTTGTTGTAATAACCTAAAGGATCAGTCACTGATTCCGGCACAACGATCGAACCCGCAAAATGCACAATGGCTTCAACCGAATGTTCCTTGATGAGGCGCCCCACCAGCTCTTCATCAGCGATGTC
>DATCEN010000306.1:0-3024 GCA_036510015.1 Aestuariivirga sp. | reverse complement strand
GAAGGCAAAACCCTTGTGGCCACACTTCCAGTTTATCTCAATGCACTTGCTGGCAAAGGTGTGCATGTGGTTACGGTAAACGATTATTTGGCCAAACGTGACTCGGCTTGGATGGGTAAGGTCTATTCTGCGCTGGGCATGACAACGGGTGTAATCGTTCACGGAATTGATGATAACGAACGCCGCGCTGCCTATGCTTGTGACATCACTTACGGCACCAATAACGAACTGGGCTTTGATTATCTGCGCGACAATATGAAATATCATCTTGGAGAGATGGTGCAGCGTGGCCACCATTTTGCGATTGTCGACGAAGTCGACTCGATCCTGATTGACGAAGCGCGCACCCCGCTCATTATCTCTGGGCCGGTAGATGACAAGTCAGATCTTTACAACACGCTCGATCGTTTCATTCCGCTGTTGGTGCCAGCCGATTATGAGTTGGATGAAAAGCAACGGCAGGTGACGTTGACTGAAGCTGGTAATGAACATCTTGAACAGATGTTGACTGAAGCTGGCATTCTAAAAGAAGGCAATCTTTACGATGCAGCCAATGTGGCTATCGTGCATCACATCCAGAATGCCCTTCGTGCCCATAAGCTGTTCACACTGGACAAGGATTACATTGTCAAGGACGGCGAAGTTGTGATCATTGATGAATTCACCGGCCGCATGATGCCAGGTCGGCGTTATTCCGAAGGCCTACATCAATCCATCGAAGCCAAGGAACATGTGCAGGTTCAACCTGAAAACGTGACGATGGCATCAATCACCTTCCAAAACTATTTCCGTATGTATGAAAAGCTGGCGGGCATGACCGGCACGGCGCTAACGGAAGTGGATGAGTTCCTCGACATTTACAAATTGGATGTGATCGAAGTTCCAACCAATGTGCCTGTTTCGCGCCTAGATGAGAATGATGAAGTTTACCGCACTGAACGTGAAAAGTTCAATGCGATCGTTGAAACCATCAACGATGCCCAAACCCGTGGCCAACCGGTTTTAGTGGGTACTGTTTCGATTGAAAAATCTGAACAACTTTCGGCTGCAATGACCGCTGCTGGCATAAAGCACAATGTTTTGAATGCGCGTTTTCATGAACAGGAAGCGCAGATTATTTCTCAGGCGGGTGCGCCTGGTGCGGTTACGATTGCCACCAATATGGCAGGCCGCGGCACCGACATTAAGTTGGGCGGCAATTTGGATATGCGCATTGAGCAAGAGCTGTCAGCGCTTCCGCCCGGGGCGGCGCGCAATGCGGCGATTGCAAAAATCGGCAGCGAAGTTGAAGCCAATAAGCAGGTGGTGTTGGCTGCAGGCGGATTGTTTGTGATAGGCACCGAGCGCCATGAAAGCCGCCGCATTGATAACCAATTGCGCGGCCGTTCAGGCAGGCAGGGGGATCCTGGCCGTTCGCGCTTTTATCTTTCATTGCAAGATGATCTGATGCGCATTTTTGGTACGGATCGTTTGGACGGAATGTTGCAAAAGCTGGGCCTCCAAGAGGGCGAGGCCATTGTCTCCAGCTGGATCAACAAGGCATTGGAAACGGCGCAAAAGAAAGTTGAAGCGCGCAATTTCGACATCCGCAAAAACTTGTTGAAATACGACAACGTGATGAATGATCAACGCAAGGCGATCTTCGATCAGCGCGTCGGAATCATGAACGGCCATGAGGTTGCCGAAACGGTGGACGATATGCGCCATGATGTGGTGCATGATCTTGTCACCAAGCACATCCCCGAAAAGGCCTATGCTGAGCAGTGGGATGCAACGGGCTTACGCGAAAAACTGCGTGAAGCCGTGGCGATGGATTTCCCGGTTGATGAATGGGCCAAGGAAGAAGGCATTGCGGATGAGCAAATCCGCGAACGGGTGAACAGCGCTGTTAACGCCACTTACAGTGCCAAGCGCGAAGAATGGGAAAAGGCTGTTCCGGGACAAGCCTTGCAGATGCAGATTGAAAAATCCATTTTGCTGCAAACCTTGGATCGTTTGTGGCGCGAGCATATCATCACTAATGATTATCTACGCCAGGTGATCCATCTGCGCCAATATGGCCAGCGCGATCCGCTGAATGAATATAAAACTGAAGGTTTCACACTGTTTCAAGACATGGTGGGGCGTTTGAAAGAGGCTGTCACGAGCCAGTTGATGCGTATTCAATTGCAGTTTGAAAATCAGCCAAACCTGCCCGACCAAACGCCATTGCCGCCGATGGAGTTGCATCACGTTGATGCAACGTCGGGTTCTGATGAAGTCCCCAGCAATTTGAGCTCTGGCAACGCAGGTTCCGCCAACACAGTTGTTATGGGCGAAATGAAACTTGAGCCCGCCACCACAAAGGCAAAGAAGCCACCCAAGTTCAACGCCAAGAAGCCGGAAACTTGGGGTAAGGTGGCGCGCAACGATGATTGCCCTTGTGGCAGTGGCAAAAAATATAAACACTGCCACGGCAGCTTTACCGAGGCGTGATTACTGTGGGCGGCCTTTAGGGACCGCTAATTATGCAACTTATAAAAGCCGTGTACGGCGCTGGATATAGATTGCACGGCCTCGTTTTTAGACCTAACTTCTAGCCATATTCGCGTCACCACTGATGCGGGAGAGATTGGGTTTCAAACCCAACGCCGAAGGAGCAACCGCCCCGGAAACTCTCAGGCAAAAGGACCGCCAGTGGACCATACTCTGAAGAGTTGCGCGTGGGATCACGTGCACACCGAAGGAGAAAACAGGCCCTGTGTCAGAGTGACAGGGAATGTGAAACTCTCAGGTTCCTGACAGAGGGGGCAGATTCAGTTGATTCTGAGTCTTGCCAACTTATGTCAGGAGAACAGATCTTGAGCGAAATATCTCGGCGCACGGCTTTATATGATGAACATGTGGGCCTTGGGGCGCGCATGGTGCCTTTTGCTGGCTATGACATGCCGGTGCAATACCCCATGGGCATATTAAATGAGCACAAATGGACGCGTGAAAACGCCGGGCTGTTTGATGTTTCTCATATGGGGCAATGGGATGTAA
>DATCEN010000305.1:0-4098 GCA_036510015.1 Aestuariivirga sp. | reverse complement strand
ACTTTTGCGGCAGCACGCGCCAAAACACCCGGTGCCTCGGCATTGATGCGGGTGGCAAGATCGCGGTCACTCTCAGCATTGTCCACTGCTGTATAGGCGGCCGCGTTTATCACAACATCAGGCGCAAAATGCGCAACGCATTTTTCTAAATCCGCAAACTCGCAAAGATCAACCCGTGGGTGATCCCCAAAGCCCGGCACACGAAGCGTTGCGACAGGGGCGAGGGCACGTTGCAACTCAAAACCAACTTGGCCTGAACCGCCGAAGAGAAGGATATTCAAGCCAAGACCTCCGATTTTGCAATTTATCTGAAATCTCAATAGCAAAACAGTGGAACTGCCTCAAGTTCAACCAAAATGCCTCAGCACAGCATTAACTTGCTCAGATGTTACTATGAACCTCCGTAACCCTGGCAGAGTGACCGCTTATCGTTTAGGCTCTATACTGCAAACCACACTAAATACTGCAAACCACGCTAAGGTCCTCGTTAGATAATTGGGCACCGCAACAGTAGATGCTTCTGAGCGTCATAATCAAACACGTCGTCTGTCGAACGACATCCATTCTATGCTTTGCTTGGGCTTGAATCGTTCTAACGATGTCACATTTGTTCGGTAACTGTCGAAAACTAAGCGAAGCATCACGCTTAGAGGTCGTTAATTGGTTGCTAGAAATCGAGCCAAAAGAGAACGCAATCCAAACAACTCTAAAGTCCTTGTTTTTAATAGATAAATGGTACCACCTCCCCGGCTCGAACGGGGGACCCCTAGATCCACAATCTAGTGCTCTAACCAACTGAGCTAAGGCGGCGCCTAAATGGGGCTGATAGCGGCAAGTTACCCCAAATTCAACCTGCAAAAATAGTGTTCTACTATGCCACTCCAGTCAACATGGTTTCTGATAAGTTAACAAACACTAGACCTTTGCTCAGAATCTGGTTTAGTTGGGCTAGAATTTAAATTAAATCCCATGAGTTCGCGTGAGCAAAAACCTTCAAACACTTGAAGATCTTCGTCAATCCACTGAACCGGCATGGTTGTGGGATGTGGCGCGGGCGCGGCTTGTTTGGGCCAATGCGGCAGGTATTACGGCGTTTGGCGCAAATTCACTCTTCGATTTAATCGACAGCCCGTTTGACTCAGAAGAACCCGGGCTGGTGGATTTGGCAGCTGCAAAGCCGGGCATGACGCGTGGTGAGGCTTGCACACTTAATTTGGCATTTCCTTCCATGGGCCATGCCGAGGCGTTAACTTGCGAATGTCGGCTGCATGCGATGGCCGATGGCCGTGACGGCGTTCTTGCGATCTGGCGTAAACACGAAAAGCCCGCTGCGACCGACTTGTTGAATGGCTTTGACGACTTACCTGCCGCCAGTTTTGCGCTTGCTGAAGATGGCCACATTCTCTTCACCAATGAGTTGGCCCGCGCACTTTTTGAGCATACTAAAATTACTACCTTGCAACAGCTATTGTTGCCGCAAGAACAAGCCCAGGCATTGCTAGAGCGTTTACATCATTCACGTTTGGTCAGCGCCATCAGCACTTATCAAAGCCCTTATGGTTCACGCGAAGCGCGCATCAATTTGCGCCGCAAGGCCGAGGCCAATTCTATTTATGCTCTTGCCGTCATGGAAGACGTGACTGAGCGGCGCGAGTTGGAGCGCCAAATTGCCCAAGCACCAGCACCCAAACAGCGTGAAACGTTAGCACCTGCCGAACAACAGGTTTTTGAGACCTTGGGCAAGACCATTTCCAAAGCCGCTGGCCCTGCCCCAGCTCAACACCCAAAAGCGCCCGCCTTGCCATCCGCCGTCAACCCCGTTCCACTACTGAAGCCTGCTGCCTTGCCAGCACCTTTGCTTATTGCTTTGCAAAAAACCACTTCGGCAGTGGCTATTGTGCACGAAGGCCAACCCCTTTTTGCCAATCAGCGGCTCACTCAGCTGCTTGGCCACAAAGATGCCACCAGCTTATTGAATGACGAGGCTTTCTGGTCGGCATTGCAAAACGCGCCACAACGTTTGGGCCGCTTGAAATTACCTAACGCCACTGGCCAGCATTCTGAATATGTGGTCAGCCGCCACAACATGCCTTGGAAAAGCGGCGCCGCCGATCAATTCACTTTTGAACCATTGCTGACAGACCATCATGCAGAAATGCCAGCACCGATTAAAATTGACCAAGTGGGGGCTGTGCACGCTGCTCCACCGCTTGCGCCAACGCCTATACATCTTACGCAAACTTCCAATATGCGTGGCAGTGCTTCAAACGATGAACTGCGCGCCATTCTGGATATTTGTGCGGATGGAATAGTAACACTAGATGCTAGCGGCTCGATAAAAAATTTCTCGGCTGGCGCAGAAGCTATTTTCGGTTTTCGCAGCGCAGAGGTTATTGGCAAACCATTCTCACTGGTGCTGGACGCAAACAGCGCTTCGGTTTTCGACGAATATCTTAGCGGTCTTTCTGGTCGTGGTCTGGCCAGTGTATTTAACGATGGCCGCGAGGTGACAGGCGTTGTCAAACAAGGTGGCCACGTGCCCTTGTTCATGACCCTTGGTCGCATCAGCAGCGAAGGCAAATCTCCGGCGTATTGTGCGGTGCTGCGCGACATCACTGCTTTTAAGCGCAGTGAAGCTGAATTACGTGCTGCAAAAGATGCTGCTGAATCGGCTAGTCGCCACAAAAGCGAATTTCTGGCTCGTGTCAGCCATGAACTGCGCACCCCGCTCAACGCCATCATGGGTTTCTCGGACTTGATGCGTAGCGGTCGTTATGGCGAAATAGGCAACGAGCGTTATCGTGGCTATGTCAATGACATCCACAATTCCAGCACACATTTGCTGTCCATGATCAACGATCTTCTTGATCTTTCTAAGATTGAGTCCGGTAAACTCGAATTAAATTTCACAGCCGTCAGCATTGCAGACTGTTTCAATGAGGCCCAGCGCTTGCTGCAAGATCAGGCCACCCGGGCGCGCGTTGTGATGCGCAAATCCTTCGCCTCAGATTTACCGCGCGTAGTGGCAGATCAACAGGCGCTAAAGCAAGTTCTGGTCAATCTGCTCTCCAATGCCATCAAATATACGGATGCGGGCGGACAAGTGATTGCCTCTGCTCACCTCGATGGCCACGGAGCGCTGGCGTTGAGCCTGCAAGACACTGGCATTGGCATGGGCAAAACCGAACTGGATCGGGCATTAAAGCCTTTTATGCGCGTTGAAACGCCCGGCCGTGATAGGCCGGGAACAGGTCTGGGATTACCCCTCACCAAAGCCTTGGTTGAGGCCAACCGCGCCAGTTTCAACATCACCAGCGAGCCTGGCAAAGGTACGCGTGTTGAAATCACTTTCCCAACGACGCGAGTTCTGGCTGAATAGGCCACATGATTAAAGTTCAACACGAGGCATTTGATCTTGGCGCGGAATATGCGGCCTTTAAGGCAGGCCGCGCCGATGTGGGCGGCTATGCGTTTTTTGTTGGATCAGTGCGCGATGTTTCAGATGGCTCTGCTGTGAACGCCATAACGCTGGAACATTATCCGGGCATGACAGAGGCAGCCCTGAGCGAGATCGAAAGCCAAGCCCATCAGCGTTGGTCCCTGCAAGATGTTTTGATTATCCACCGTTATGGTAGAATGTTACCGGGCGAAGATATCGTTCTTGTTATCACAGCATCAGCGCACCGCGAGGCCGCATTTCAGGCTTGCCAATTCCTAATGGATTGGCTCAAAACTCATGCACCATTCTGGAAATTGGAAGAAGGCACCACTGGCAAACATTGGGTGGATGCCAAACAAACTGATGATGCCGCAGCACAGCGGTGGAATAAATAGGAGAAGTGAAAATGTCTGAAGCAGAAATTGGCGTCATTGGCATGGGTGTGATGGGATCAAACCTCGCACTTAATATCGCAGAAAAGGGCTTCAAAGTTGCGATCTGGAACCGCAATGACCAAGTCACCCAGGAAGTGGTCCGCCATGCGGGACCGCTGGCCGCCAAACTCATTGAATGCAAAACCTATGAAGAATTGATCGCCGCCATCAAGCCACCGCGACCTGTGATCATCTTGATTACGGCTGGCCCAGCGGTGGATCAGG
>DATCEN010000304.1:0-4427 GCA_036510015.1 Aestuariivirga sp. | reverse complement strand
ACATGAGTTATAAAGTTGCAGTCGTTGGTGCCACGGGCAATGTGGGCCGCGAAATGATGAACATTCTGGATGAGCGGAAGTTTCCCGCCTCGGAAGTTTATGCCATTGCCTCGCGCCGTTCCATCGGTAAGGAAGTGGCTTATGGCGACAAGATTTTGAAGTGCAAAGACTTGGAGCAGTTTGATTTCTCAACTGTCGATTTCGTTTTGATGTCGGCTGGTTCTGAGGTTTCCAAAATCTGGTCGCCAAAGATTGGCGCGATGGGGGCTATCGTCATCGATAATTCTTCATGCTGGCGTTATGATCCTGAGGTGCCTTTGGTTGTGCCTGAGGTGAACGCGCATGTGCTTGATGCATATATGAAGCGCAACAATCGCCGCAACATCATTGCCAATCCTAATTGCTCCACCGCACAACTGGTTGTGGCGCTGAAGCCATTGCATGACCGCGCCAAGATTTTGCGCGTAGTGGTTTCAACTTATCAATCGGTTTCGGGCGCTGGCAAAGAAGGCATGGATGAACTTTGGATTCAAACGAAGGGCATCTTTGTCAATGACAAGCCAACGCCAAAGAAGTTCCCAGCACAGATTGCCTTCAACGTCATTCCGCATATCGATGTGTTCATGGAAGATGGTTACACCAAAGAAGAATGGAAGATGATGGTCGAGACCAAGAAGATCTTGGACCCGAAGATCAAGCTTACCGCCACTTGTGTTCGTGTGCCGGTTTTCGTGGGCCATTCTGAATCCGTCAATATTGAGTTTGCTGAACCAATCAGCGCAGATGAAGCGCGCGATATTTTGCTCGATGCGCCGGGCTGTATGGTGGTGGATAAGCATGAGGCGGGTGGCTACACCACGCCGATTGAAAGCGCTGGCGATTATAACACTTTCATCAGCCGCATCCGCGAGGATGGCACGGTTGAGAACGGGCTTGCGATGTGGGTTGTTTCAGACAACCTGCGCAAAGGTGCAGCACTCAACACGGTGCAAATTGCAGAGACGCTAATTGAACGCGGGTTGATGACAAAGATGGCTTAACACCCACCTCCAAACCTGCAATTAAATTACGCCCCCGCAGTTTTGCGGAGGCGTTTTTGTTTGTTCCCGTCACATGCCCTTCATCAGGCAACCTGCGGCCAGGATCACATAGGCTAACGTCATCACCCAAACAGAGGCGATGGGGATCATGGCCAAGATGCCTAAGGCCATCAACAGGCCGACGACTGCCACGACAAGTGAAATAATGAAAATGATTTGCGTTGGTGCGCTCAACCTCATGGTTTCCTCCTCTTGATTCGCCATAAGAGTCTAGCATAGGCGCCATGTTAGCGGAGAGATGACTGATCCAGCTGGGCGAGGATGAATTCGCGCTCTTTGGCCAGGCCTTCCCATTCATCGCCTTCATCAGCAAAGATCAAAGTGTAAGGGCCTTTGTAGCCAACGCTTTCGCCAGCAGTGATACAGGCGGCATAGTCTTTCTCATCTAACACTGCTCCGTTGAAAGATGCTTTGGCATGACACAGTTGGGCGCGGCCAAAAATGCTTTCCAGATCAGAGTATTTAGTTGTCCCTCCCCAGTTGCCGGTATCAGCCAGAAAGCCCAAGCCCGGCACACGGTCTAAGATATGATGCACTTCCACTGGCGTGGGCGTTGTTTCAAGCCAGTTTTCGGTAACCAGCTTCACGCCGTGGCTGGCGGCGGAATTTGTCAGGTGGGTGAGCCCTGAAACTGAAAGTGCCAAGGTTTCTGCCGTTGGCTTTTGTTTACCAGCAATGACGCGGGCATGAACGGCACCCAGCCTTGCGGCAGCGCTAATGCATTTATTGATCCAAGCCATATCGCGCGCGCGCGTTGTGGGGTTGGTGATGTCGCCATCATCTATGAGCAGGGTTTGGATGATAACGCCTGCACCTTTGAAGGCCGACCTAACTTCTTCCAAATAGACCGTATCAAAACCTGAGAGATGAAAGTGGCAAAGCTCCAGCCGCGCATAGCCATGGGCACGCAGAGCGGCTGGCAAATCCAACAATGCGATTTGGGCCGCCCCGAAGGTTTCTTTGGGTGGGGCATTATCTGATCCAGATGGTCCATTGGCATGGGTAATGCCCATAGTCCTATGCAGTGACCAAGATGAAACGGCGATGCGTGGATGAATAATCATAAGTGGCTTTGACTCCCTGAAGCAAAGCCTAGGTGGAGCCTTAAAAAAAGGCAACAGAATTGGAAACGCACGGCGCGGCTTGACGTTCTGAATGAGAGGTTTAGCTTTGCTTCATGTCACAAGATTTTGTTCTCTCACTGGCGCTCGGCCTTGGCCTTGCCAGTGCGGTTGGCTTTCGTGTGTTTGTGCCACTGTTCATTTTGGGCATCGCTGTTCACTGGGGCTATGTGCCAGCCACTTCAGGTTTTGAATGGGTGGGCTCCACTGCAGCACTCGTGATGTTTGCTGTTGCGGCGGTGGTGGAAGTCACCGCCTTCTATGTGCCGATTCTAGACAATGCTTTATCAGTCATTGCAGCACCAGTGGCGATTGCCGCCGGCATTGGCGTTACGGCTTTGGCGCTGGGTGATGCGCCCCCGATGTTGAAATGGACACTGGCGATCATTGCTGGTGGCGGGGCCGCTGCGGCCACGCATGGTGCAACGAGCCTGCTGCGCGGCGCTTCAACCGTTGTAACCATTGGGGTTGGCAATCCTGTGATTTCGACGGTTGAGATTTTTGCCGCCATTATCATGGCTCTGCTGGCGCTGATCTTGCCCTATATCGCGTTGGCTATGGCGGTGATTGTGATGATCATTGTGGTAAGGCGCTGGCGGATGAGGCGAGCGGCGGGGCAAGCTTAAGTGGCTGCTTTTTGGCAAAGTAATTGGAGAGAGGCCGCTCCACCAGCCAATAAAGCGCTAAACCAGAAGCGATGGCCGCAATTGGCGCCACGCAGGTGAATGCCCACATCGGCAAATGGCTTACAAATAACTTGGCCCAGATTTTAGCAAAGGGTCGTAATATGAATGGGTGGATGAGATAGAGGCTGTAAGAGGCATCGCCGAGCAGCAATCCAATGCGCGTGAACAGATTGGAGGCATTGAGTTGCGGCCCCAAAGCGCCGACCAAAAACAACGCGGCGGCTGGCAGGGCCAAGAAAAAACGCCTCACGAAATTCAATTCAGGGAAGCTGTTGATCCAGGGCGCTTGAACGACAACAGTTGCAGCAATTAAAACAAAAGCAACACCCAAGCCCCAAACGGCGGCACGTGGTAAACTTGCGCCAAGTTTATATACAGCGCCCACCGCCATGCCCAAAACGAAATCAAGAATGATCGGGTCAGACCAGAAGTTCAATGGAACGGATTGGCCGTAAAGACCCGCCACTCCGCCTGCGGTTAACAAAACCATCACGCCCATGGCCAAGACCATTCCCAACTTGCGATTGAACAATAAAGCGCCAGTGAAAATAACATAAAACATCATCTCCAATTCCAACGTCCAGCCTAAATTGGCGATGGGGCGCACCAAGCCATTCAACCTTGTTACTGGATAGAATAAATATGAAGCTGCGATATAGATCGGATCAAGAACCGGCACATTGAGCATCGACGGCGCAATGGAAATGCCGATCACTGCGAGTGTGGTGACGATCCAATAGAGCGGCACAATACGTTGGATGCGGCGGCGCATGAAATCAATGGCGGCACCCGGCCTGCCGAAAGAGTTCCAACTTGTGACCACCATGATGAAGCCAGAGATCATAAAAAACAGCGTCACGCCATCGAGGCCATACCAAACATCGAGCGAACAGCCACGGCCAGCATCAGAACAGATATGCGTTTGCTCCACGCCCACATGATAAAGAACCACCGTGAGTGCTGCTACCGCACGAAGAATTTGAATATTAACGAGTTTTGATGATGGTTTCGCCATGGCACAGTTTCCCTATTAGGGCGATGAACTGCAAGATTGAAGCCAAGTTAGAAGTGATGGTTAAGATGTGAGTGCAGAAACGGGCTTCGATCAAATTGTACCCAGCTATGCGCTTCATTCGCTCATGAATTGAATAGAAAGCTATTGATGCGCATGGTTTTTCGATGTTAATCGTTGCGCGGGCGGCTACCAACAATGTCAGTACATAAAATTTTTGCGGAAAATCTGCGGCGCGAATGCTCGCAGTATCGTTCGATTGCTGCGGTCTGCGAAGGCATTGGCATCAACAGACAGCAATTTAACAAATATCTGGCAGGCGGCACTATTCCAAATGTGCTAACCCTGAGACGCATTTGCAACTTTTTTAATATAAGCGAGCAGCAGCTCTTTATCGATCCGCAAGAACCTGCGCCTGAATCAGTGCGCGCCAGCGATTCCAGATTCAATTTGAGGTCTATAGCAAATGGCCCATTTGGATTTTTAGCCAAAGCCAGCAAGAATTTTG
>DATCEN010000303.1:0-3786 GCA_036510015.1 Aestuariivirga sp. | reverse complement strand
TGCGATCATTGAATCCGTGCCAGACACCCAAAAGGGTAGGCCATCTTTTATCAAGCGCACGGCCTTGTTAGTCAGCACCGGAATACCAACATCCTCAAAGGCGGTTTGAATGGCGGGCTTGCCTTTCCCGCTGCGCTGCAGGGCAAAGTCACCCCAATAGTCGTGATTGCCGTTGATCGAGTAAACCCCCAAAGGCGCATGTAGCTTTCCGGCTGCTTGGGCGATTTCATCAACCGGGATATTGCTGGTTCGCAAGCGCATGCCGGTGATATAATCACCCAGCATAAAAATGATGTCTGGGTTCAAGGCCTGTGCCGCTTCAATCACATGGCGCCAGCGCGACACTGGAAACCACGGGTCAACCACATGTGGATCAGCGATCACCACGGCACGCAGTTTCAAACCCTTCGTCCACTTTGGCGGGGTGAAGGCATAGGCCGTGGTGTTGAGCATCAGGCCAGCTTCGATCACCACGCCATAAGTTGCCGTGCCAAAACCAATTGCAGAAAATGTGGCGAGACCTTTGAGAAGTGTGCGACGATTCATATAAGTTATTTTGCCCATAACTATGGCGGAATTCAAACGGCCCGTTCGATTTTTTCCGGCCAGGTCGTTTAAAATACATTCACTTCATGAATTCAGTCGAGCCGCACGGTCTTGCGGTGGTTTCAGCGTCGCGCGCTGCCACTCAAATCAAATTGATGTGTAATATTATTATTTAGTGCTCACCATTTGGATTTTTGTATCGGTGTGTTTGAGGAGTTGTTCGACAGCTTTGGCTGATACTGGCCGGCTGAAGTGATAGCCTTGCATTTCATCACAATTGTTATCGCGCAGGAAATTGATCTGTTCGTCGGTTTCTACACCTTCGGCGATAACTCTCATATTCAGCTTTTGGCCAAGCATAATCACGGCGCTGGCTACTGACTTGTCTTTTTCATTATTGGCAATTTCAGCAACAAAAGATTTGTCGATTTTTAAGCGCGCGACGGGGAAATTCTTCAATGCGCTAAGACTGGAATAGCCTGTTCCGAAATCATCAATCGCAATCTGAACTCCGAGCTTCTGGATTTCGACCATCATGCTCACTGCTTGATCGGCATCCTGCATAATGAGGCTTTCAGTAATTTCCAATTCGAGATGTTTGGCTTCGAGACCGCTTGCAGCCAAAGCGTGAGAGACACGACTGACCCAATTTTTCTCTTTGAACTGCCTCGCCGATACGTTGACGCAAATATTAATCGGAGGCAGCCCAGCATCTTGCCAAGCCTTATTTTGCTTACAGGCTGTGTGCAGTACCCAATCTCCGATTGCCACAATGATTCCAGTTTCCTCAGCCAATGGAATGAAATCTGCCGGAGGAATCATCCCCAATTTAGGATGATTCCAGCGCACGAGGGCTTCTACGGCAAATATCTTGCCGCTGCGCATGTCTACCTCGGGCTGATAATCGAGAACCAATTCCGAACGATTTACAGCTTCGCGTAATTCTTCTTGCATGAGGAATTTGGAATGAACGCTGACATTCAATTCGGGCGTGTAGAACTGAAAGTTATCACGACCTGTGGCCTTTGCGCGGTACATCGCTGCATCGGCATTGGCGAGCAAACTATCCGCGTCAATCCCATCAGTGGGATAGGTGGCCAAACCGATGCTGCTGGTGACACTAAACTCATGACCTTCGAGACATATAGACTCCGCGATTGAGCTGCGGATTCTGTGTAATACTTCAACCGTGGCATCAATATTTTTAGGTTGATCGGACAAGACGATGACAAACTCATCGCCACCAAGACGCACGACAGTATCTACCGTTCTGACACAAGCAACCATGCGTTTGGCCACGGTCTTGAGGAGTTCATCACCGGCATTGTGGCCAAGGCTGTCGTTGATCTCTTTAAATTTATCGAGATCTATAAAGATAACAGAAACACAACAGTCATTCCGCTGAGCATGCGAAATGGCTTGGGCCAAACGGTCCTTGAGCAAGCCTCGATTTGGCAAATGAGTCAATGCATCATGTGTAGCGAGAAACTGAATGCGGTCTTCGTCTAGTTTGCGCTGCAAGGCAATTCCGGCGATGCGGGTTGAAACATTGATGAGACGCATATCGGTTGTTGTCGGCTCGCGAACTGTCGCCGAATATAACGCCAATGTACCCAGAACCCCTCCGTCATGTGACAGGATTGGCGTTGACCAGCATGATCTTAAATTATGTTGTTGTGCGAGACCCTTATAGTTCTCCCAAAGCGGGTCAGTCTGAATATCCGACACAATCACGGGTTTCTGCAAAAACGCAGCCGTGCCACATGAGCCGACATTTGGGCCAATTTGAGTGCCATCAATGGCCTTGCAATACGCTTCTGGCAGGTTTGGAGCCGAGCCATGACGAAGATGAATTCCATCGCCGTCAAGCAACAGAATTGAACAGGTTATTCCGTCAAGTTGGGATTCTATGAGGTGCACCAACTGATCGAGAATTTTCGTGATGTGAGCGCTGGTGGCAATCAATTCAAGGATTGCTGCTTGCTCATCGCGAAGCGTATTTTCTTTTTTTTGTAGGGTGATATCGCGGCCAATACCGATAAGGCCAAAGACTTCACCATCGTCGTTACGTAATGGAACTTTCGTCATCGAAATCCATTTTGTATGGCCAAATCGATCGACTGTGGGCTCTTGTAAATCGAGCACCCGCTCGCCGGACTGCATGATATTGATTTCAGAGTCTCTAAATTTTTGTGCGACTTCTTTGGGATATAAATCAAAATCGGTTTTGCCGATTAAATTCGCGCGGGTCGCGGGGCCAACTCGGTCTACCAATAATAGATCGGCAACCGTCGCTTCATTGGCGACAAGAAACCTAGATTCGGTGTCTTTGACAAAAAGTATTTCTGGCACCCAATCGATCAAAGTTTGCAGGGATGTGCTATTTTTCTTCCCCTCGGTAATATCGTCATGTGTAGAAACCCAGCCACCATCAGGCATGTGCTGGTTCCACATCGCGATCTCTCTGCCATCAGCGAGTTTAGTTGTCCTGGTTGCAGGTGCCGAAGTCTGGTTAATAACCGTGGACTCGGACAAATAGTCTTCGATGCCCATGGCTGGGTTAGTACCAACCGCAGCTCTGCGTTCGACGACCTCACGCAAAGTTATGCCGAGAGGGATATCTTCCGGCTTCAGATGATACATTTCGGCATAGAGGCTATTACACAGCATCAATTGCTGTGCGCCGTTATAAAAGCACACACCTTGAGTGATATTCTCCAGGACGGTTTGGTAGCGCAGCACCTCCGCTTTCAGCGAAGCAACAGTGTCCTGCTCATTGCCTTCGATAAAGGCAAGTGACTCTGCGTGTAGCTTTTGCAAAACTTCCAAATCCAAGTCTTTAGGATTGGGATGCTTTTTCGGCTTAGAATTGATGTACATGAAACTTACCTCATATTCGCATCACCCCACTTCGTCGTTAGACATTAATCGTTTAGATTTTGTGTATTTCCTCTAGTTGCTTCCAGTTGTAATAATTGACTAAAATTTGAATTAATGTCGTCACGTTTGGTACATAGTCTAATTGTCCAAAGCCTTGGCGAATGCTGTCTGATGCGGCAAGATATGAAAACTTTGACGATGGAATGTGCATGACGATTTTAGAGAAGGCGGAAAGCTGGCTGGGGCAGGGACGCAAGCTGGCGCTGGCCACAGTGGTGGAAACTTGGGGCTCGGCACCGCAACCTGTTGGAAGCCAACTTTTGGTTGATGCAGAAGGCCATTTTGAAGGGGCTGTGTCCG
>DATCEN010000302.1:0-4442 GCA_036510015.1 Aestuariivirga sp. | reverse complement strand
GAGGGGAATTGTTGTGTTTCTTCTCCCTCCCCCTTATGGGGAGGGCCGGGGTGGGGGTCGCTCAGTGGCTAATCATTTGGCGCGTTCACTTCGCAATAACGCGACACCTGCTGAAAGAATTCTCTGGCAACAGGTGCGTTTGTTGAAAGGTGAGGGTCGTCATTTTCGCCGACAGATGCCGATTGGCCGGTATATTGCAGATTTTGCGTGCCACTCTTGCAAGCTTGTGGTCGAGATTGATGGCGGCCAACACAACAGTGAGGCAGGCCAAATTGCGGATCAGCGCCGAACTCAATTGCTGGAACGCGAAGGCTACCGCGTCATTAGATTTTGGAACGTAGATGTGTTGAACAATATCGAAGGTGTAGTGGATATGATTAGAAATTCGGCGCAGTTGCCGACGCTTTATGATTACCAAAATGGAGAGGCTGGAGCGACCCCCACCCCAACCCCTCCCCACAAGGGGGAGGGGCTATAGGATGGTCGCATTTACACTTCCGCAGAATTCTAAAGTCCAGCAGGGCAAGGTTCATGCCATGCCTGCTGGCACGAACATTCGCTCATTCAAGATCTATCGTTGGAACCCTGAAGACGGCAAGAACCCGCAGGTTGATACTTATCATGTGAATATGGATGAGTGCGGACCGATGGTTTTGGACGCGCTGATCAAGATCAAAAACGAACAAGACACAACGCTCACCTTCCGGCGTTCATGCCGTGAAGGCATTTGCGGATCATGCGCAATGAACATTGATGGCACGAATACACTGGCCTGTCTCAAATCTTGCCATGATGTGAAGGGCGATGTGCGGATTTATCCACTGCCGCATTTGCCTGTGGTGAAAGACTTGGTGCCTGACCTCACAGGGTTCTATGCCCAGCATCGCTCGATTGAGCCATGGCTTAAAACCACAACGCCGATGCCGCAAGCCGAATGGAAACAAAGCAAAGAAGAACGCGCTTTGCTTGATGGCTTATATGAATGCATCCTCTGCGCCTGCTGCTCAACGTCTTGCCCCAGCTATTGGTGGAATGGCGATCGTTATTTGGGCCCAGCAGTTTTGCTGCAGGCCTATCGTTGGTTGATTGACTCACGCGACGAAGCAACAGGTGAACGGTTGGACAATCTCGAAGACCCGTTTCGGCTTTATCGCTGCCACACCATTATGAATTGCTCCAAGGCTTGCCCCAAGGGGCTTTCTCCGGCCAAGGCCATTGCTCAGATCAAAAAGATGATGGTGGAGCGCCGCGCATGAGTACAGGAGAACACGCGGTGAGCAATGTCGAACTTACTGAAATTCGCAAGGCGATTGATGGCATCGACGCTGCGCTCATAACACTTCTCGCTAGGCGCTTTGATGAAGTAAAAAAAGTTGTTTTAGTAAAGCAGAAGCATGGGTTGCCAGCCGCCATTCCTACTCGGATTGAGGAAATTGTGAAGCGGGTGCGCCTTGATGCTGAAAAGGCCGGCTTTCCGCCAGATGCGGCCGAGAAGATTTGGCGTTTGTTAATCAACGAAATGATTAGTTTTGAAGAATCGCACTTATAGTAAATTTTAACCATTCCAATAACTCAGGCATAATAGTTGCAGGTATACTTTCTAAAAAGGAAAGTGTGTCAAAATGGGCAAAAGATTTTTGGCCTGTGCTGTATTGCTTACCGCAATAATGTTCAGTTCTGCTGCGGATGCAGATTCTGGCAGCGCTTTCTTCGGTGTCGGAATTACGGTTTTGAAAGCCGCGCCGGAACTGCCTCCCGGTATCATTTATCGTAATGCGGTTTACACGCCTGGTGCTGTGGCCATTGGCCTTGCCGCACATGGCTATAAGCGGATCAATTTGGTGAGCCGCGACATCGATGGTTATGTCTTTTCGGCTGTTTCACGCCGCGATGGCCGTCGGTACCGGGTAACGGTCGCCGCTTTGCGCGGCGAAATCATCAGTGCTGTGCGCGGCTAATAGCCATTCGACAGGGCTTTTATTGCAGTGCATTATAGCCTATAGCCCAGCTATAATTCACCAGCATATGAGGCCGTCATGTCGCTTGATCCAGTGTCGCTCAATTCGTTCAAATCCCGCAAAACACTGAAGGTTGGTAAAAAGACCTATACCTATTACAGTCTTAAGGCGGCGGAAAAGAACGGGCTGAAGGGCATTTCCAAATTACCGTTGTCGATGAAGGTTCTGCTGGAAAATCTGTTACGTTTTGAAGATGGCCGCAGTGTCACAAAACATGACATTGAAGGCTTTGTCACGTGGTTGGCGAACAACGGCAGGGGTGACACTGAAGTAGGCTTTCGCCCCGCACGCGTGCTGATGCAGGATTTCACCGGTGTTCCCGCCGTGGTGGATTTGGCTGCGATGCGCGATGGCATGAAGACGCTTCACGGCAAGGCTGATAAGATCAACCCACTGGTGCCGGTTGATCTGGTGATCGACCATTCGGTGGTGGTGGACTATTTTGGCAACAAGCAGGCGCTGGCGGAAAATGTTAAGCGCGAATATGAACAGAATATGGAACGCTATAAGTTCCTGAAATGGGGACAGAGCGCGTTTGAAAATTTCCGCGTTGTGCCGCCCGGCACAGGCATCTGTCACCAAGTGAATTTGGAATATCTGTCACAGACGGTGTGGACCAAGCAAGAAGGCAAAACCACGCTGGCTTATCCTGACACTTTGGTGGGCACTGACAGCCACACCACCATGGTCAATGGACTTGGCGTTCTTGGTTGGGGGGTGGGGGGCATTGAGGCGGAAGCTGCGATGTTGGGCCAACCACAATCCATGTTGTTGCCTGAAGTTATCGGCTTCAAGATGACGGGCAAATTGCGTGAAGGTGTCACAGCCACTGATCTGGTGCTGCTGGTCACGCAAATGCTCCGCAAAAAAGGCGTGGTGAACAAGTTCGTTGAATTCTTCGGAGAAGGTTTGAAGCATCTCACTTTGGCTGACCGCGCCACCATCGCCAATATGGCACCGGAATATGGCGCAACTTGCGGCTTCTTCCCGGTTGATGGGGTGACGATTGACTATCTTGAATTCTCTGGCCGCGCCAAAGACCGCATTGTGCTGGTTGAAAAATATTGCAAGACGCAGGGCATGTTTGGCTCCACTAAAGCTGAGCCGATGTTTACAGATACGCTCCAGCTTGATCTTTCCAGTGTTGTGTCAGCAATGGCAGGGCCAAACCGCCCGGAAAAGTTTGCACCATTAGACACCATCAAATTTGGCTTCTTGGCGGCACTCGATGCACCCAAGGAAAAGGCCGGTTTCAACAAACCGGGTGAAGCCGTGCGCCGCGTGAAAGTTGAAGGCAAGAACTTTGATATTGGACATGGCGACGTTGTGATCGCTGCGATTACATCCTGCACCAATACTTCAAATCCAACGGTATTAATCGGCGCTGGCCTATTGGCCAAGAAAGCCGCTGCACTGGGCTTGCGATCTAAGCCTTGGGTGAAGACTTCTTTCGCCCCCGGTTCACAAGTGGTGAGTGAATATATGAACAAGAGCGGCTTGCAGAAAGAGTTGGATAAGCTTGGCTTCTATCTTGTAGGTTATGGTTGCACCACTTGCATCGGCAATTCCGGTCCGCTGGATCCGGCGATTTCCAAAACGATAAATGATGCGGGCATAATTGGTTCTGCTGTTCTCTCTGGCAATCGCAACTTTGAAGGCCGCATCTCGCCTGACGTGCAGGCAGCTTATTTGGCCTCGCCGCCATTAGTCGTGGCTTATGCGCTGGCTGGCTCGACCCAAATTGACATTACCTCAGAGCCACTGGGCACAGATAAAAAAGGCAAGCCAGTTTACCTTCGAGACATTTGGCCCACGAATAAGGAAATTGAAAAATTCGTGCGCAAGAACATCACCGCGAAGATGTTCAAGTCGCGTTATGCTGATGTGTTCAAAGGTGATACAAATTGGCGCGGTGTTCCCGTTGCTAAGGGCGAGACTTACGCTTGGGACAATAAAAGCACATATGTTCAGAACCCGCCCTATTTCGCTGGCATCACGCCAACGCCCAAGGCGGTTTCTAATGTTTCGGGCGCGCGCATTTTGGGCCTGTTCGGCGACAAGATTACCACCGATCATATTTCTCCGGCTGGTTCGATCAAAGCGGCATCGCCTGCTGGCAAATATCTCATTGATAATGGCGTGGCACCGTTGGATTTCAACCAATATGGAACGCGGCGCGGCAACCATGAAGTGATGATGCGTGGCACATTTGCGAACATCCGTATTCGCAATCACATGATGGGGCCGAATGGTCGCGAAGGTGGTTTTACAATTCACTATCCAAGCAAAGAAGAAATGCCGATTTATGACGCGGCGATGGAATACAAAAAAGAGGGCGTGCCACTCGTTGTATTTGCTGGTGTTGAATATGGCAATGGCTCGTCGCGTGATTGGGCTGCCAAGGGCACTAATCTTCTCGGCGTT